>CAUZWH010000381.1:0-3716 GCA_963583675.1 Alphaproteobacteria bacterium | reverse complement strand
GACCACATCGGCAAGCCGACCGACCAACGGATTTTATTCGAGAAGATCGCTCAGTGGACCGGAACAGATACCGCCGGTGCGGTCGCCAAGCCTGATGTGGGTAACGTCGGCGAAGAAAGCAACACGACAGAGAAAATTAGCGAAGATACGAGTGCCGCGCTGGCAAATCTTCTTGGCACAATCGATTCCAGTATCGACAAATCGGAGTAAAGCAAAACGACCAACTAGCAGCGTCTCGTTACTGAACCCATAATTACGGGATAATTACGGGGACAGTATACTTAAACTACTGAATATGCTCGCGAAATGGAGGCGGAGTTAACTATACTGTCCTCGTAATTCTCGAACCGTGGCCTCCCCAAAGCGAGAACTGGTTTAGAACATGCGGCGACAGAGCTGCCGCGCTTATTGCCGCTGCACCGGCTCGACAATCATCTTGTCGTCGACGAGCTTGCCTTTCTCGACGACCACCTCATTGTCGAGCATCACCGTGCAATCGCTCATCGGCACGTCGTAATGGCCGGTGGTCGCGCGTTTGCCGCCGCCTTCCGAGTTAGGCCCGGTTGAGAACAGGAAGTTGCCGGCAAAGGTTCGCGCGGTCGCATTGGTGCGGTCGGGATCGTCGCCCCACAGGGCCATGTTGTCCCAGCGCGCCTGCGGATTGAGGCCCCAGCCCATATGCGAGATCGCGTGGCCGTCGAGATCGTTATCCGATCTCTTATTGCCGTCGAGCCAGTTGTTCATCAGCTTGGCGTCAAGCCCGCCCTCGATCTTGCGGACAAAGCCATCGCGCACTTCGATCCGCACTTGGTCGGTCACATAGCGATTGTAGGGCAGCACGACAATGTCGCCCGGTTGGATCACCACGGTGCCATTGGCTGTCCCTTCGTTGGGGAAGGTATGGACATGGCCCCCACCCCAATGGTCAAAGCGGCCCGGTTCGTCGGCGAAGCCATATTGAATCATCGTCGGATACTCGCCGGTTTCGATCGATAGATCGGTGCCGGCATCGCTGACCACGCGCATCGTCTTGGCGCCTTGGAGCCGCTTGCCGGCGTGCACCACCGCGTCCTTCAGGCCCGGCGGCGCCATCAGCTGCTGTAGATCGTCGGGGTGGTCGATGATCATCAAAACCCGTGTGCCACCCGCGCGCACCCCCTTCATCCATTTGGTGAACAGCGGGATATGCAGTGCGACCAGCATGTCGGCCGCGGCCAGCGCGTCGACCGTGCCCTTGCAGGCGCCGACCGTCTCGATCCCAACCCGATGCCAGCTCGGCACCTGGTTGACGCACATCTGATAGACGTTGGCGCCGAGGTCGGCGGCCGCGGCAAACGCGGCTTCGACATAGTTGCGCCGCGTCGACAGGTCGCTCAGCAAAGCGATCGTCTCGCCGGCTTTGACATTGCACAACTCGAATTCCTTGCGGAACAGGCTACCGAGCTTCGCGTCATTGATCAGTTGTGGTCGCATCGGGTTTCCCCTCCAGATAGGTGGCCTAATTTTCGCTAATCGGCGTGGCCACAAGTTGACCAGCCGATTTGATCAACAGCTTACCGCGGTTGCCCATCAGATTCCGATGAACCTCGCGCAGCGTCTCATGCCAAGCCCGCCATGGCCCGGTCCAGTTATTTCCTGGAAATATTCAAAAACGAATGCTATTCGGTTGTCAAGACGTAACCGCGACGGAGTCCCGGGAATCGATGGCACAGGTTAAGAAGACGGCGGTGCGCCGCGCGATCCTGGATGCGGCTTTCGAGTTGTTTGTCGCGCGTGGTTACAGCGACACCACGATGTCCCAAATCGCAGCCCATGCCGGCGTATCGGCGTCGAACATCTATGTTTATTTCGCTTCGAAACTCGAAATCGTTTACGCGATATTCGATCCCTGGCTGCGCGATCGACTGCGCCGGCTCGAAGCCGAGAGCGAACCCATCGCCGATCCCCGCCACCGTCTGCGACATATCCTGTTAACGGTGTGGCGTGAGATCCCCCGCGATAACAACGCGTTCATGAGCAACGTGATGCAAGCGGTCGCCACCGCGACGCCGGAGCAGGGCTATAACCGCGAACTGTTGTTCTGGGCCGAGGCCCGGGTGGCGCACATGATCGCTGGTTGCATGGCCCACCCCACTTCTGCCGCTCGCGATAGCGGGCATTTGTCGCATGTCATCTTTATGGCGCTCGATGGATTTGCGATGAACGAACGGTTGGGCCAGACCGCGACGCCTATTGAAGACATCGTTGACGCCTTCGTCGACCGGTTTACCACCTCTGTGGTCGAGCAAGTTTCCGCTTAATCGTTTCTGCAGCGCGGTGTAACGAGAAAATTGCTTTTGTTCAATGGCTTACATCGCAGACCACGTCGTCAATCGCTTGACAGAAAGTCAGCTACTAGTTACGAAAGATAGTCGCGCGCAAGTGATGATCTGTCATATCGTGTGCGCGGCTGTTTCGTGTGGGTTCGGCTCCCGGGCCCCCGCGGGACCTGGCAGGGAGGGCGAACGGTTTGTCCGGTAAGAAGGCGCGGGCCCACTCCTTTTGGAAGATGAACGACCCCGGATTGTGGCGTCATTTGGGATCTGGCGGACGCGCGTTTCTTAACTGGGAGAACTGCCGCGTATGAACAAAATCAAAATCGCCGTCGCAGGCGTCGGCAATTGTGCAAGTGCGCTGCTTCAGGGCATTGCTTACTACAACGAGCGCGAACCGGGCGCCGCCGGCGGCTTAATGCATGCCGATATCGGCGGGTTTGCCCCCGGTGACCTCGATGTGGTCGCCGCCTTCGATATCGATCGCCGCAAAGTCGGCCGGCTCTTGGAAGAGGCGATCTTCGCCAAACCCAATCGCACGGTCGTGTTTCAAAAAACCATTCCCGCTTCCGGCATCACCGTCGCTATGGCGCCGATCCTCGACGGAGTGGCGCCGCATATGAGCGACTACCCCGATGACGATTCCTTTCGCCCGGCCGATGACGATCCCGTCGATGTTGCCGAGGTCTTGCGCGCGTCCGCCGCCGAGGTCCTGGTGTGCTACATGCCGGTCGGCTCCGAACAAGCAGTGCGTCATTACGCCGAGGCCTGCCTCACCGCCGGCGTGGCCATGGTCAACTGCGTGCCGGTGTTCATTGCCTCCGATTCAGATTGGGCGGCCCGGTTCCGCGAAGCGCGGCTGCCGATCATCGGCGACGATATCAAGAGCCAGGTCGGCGCGACCATCGTCCACCGCGCCTTGGCCCGTCTGTTCGGCGACCGCGGCGTGTCGCTCGACCGCACCTATCAGCTCAACACCGGCGGCAATACTGACTTTCTCAATATGCTGGCGCTCGATCGTTTGAAGTCGAAAAAGGTCTCTAAGACCGAGGCCGTGCAATCGCAACTCGACGAACGCCTCGAGACCCGGAACATTCACATCGGCCCGTCCGACTACGTGCCGTGGCAGGGCGACAACAAAGTCTGCTTCATTCGCATGGAAGGCGCCGGCTTCGGCGGTGCGCCGATCGAACTCGAACTGCGCTTGTCGGTGCAGGATTCGCCCAACAGCGCCGGCGTTGTGATCGACGCGGTGCGCTGCGCCAAAGTCGGCTTGGAACGCGGCATCGGTGGACCGCTCGAAGCGGTCTCGGCCTACTACATGAAATCACCGCCCAAGCAGATGCGCGATTCCGACGCGCGCGAGGCCTGCGACGCGTTCATCGATGGGACCGATGCAGTAGC
>CAUZWH010000380.1:0-3719 GCA_963583675.1 Alphaproteobacteria bacterium | reverse complement strand
TCGGCGCGGGCTAGCCAGTTTTCCTGGCGTTGTTTTATTTCATCGTCCATCGGACTTCTCTTTGCTGTCGCGACCATGGGAATTAGGGCGTTGTCTTAAACCCAAAGTGGGTTTACTGCAAAGCTTCGTCGAGGGCGAGCTTTGCAAGTTCAGCGCGCAACTCGGGAACACCTCGGTTTTGCCGAGAGCTTGTCGCCAAGACGAGCGGTGCTCCGGCGCGATATTCGCTGATCGCCTTCTCCGTCTCCGCTATAAGTTTCGGGAGATTTTTACACTTATCTGTCTTAGTCAGCACGATTTGAAAGACCACGGCGGACTCTTCTAAAAGACTCATGATCTCGCGGTCCGTCGGTTTTAATCCATGGCGCGCATCGATCAACAGGCACAAGCGGCGCAGCCCGACCCGGCCGCGCAAATAATCGCGCACCAAGCGAGTCCAAGCAGCGACCTCGGCCTTGGGAGCCTTTGCGTAGCCGTATCCTGGCATATCGACTAACGTCAATCGTCCACCAAGATCGAAGAAATTTAGCTGCTGTGTGCGGCCCGGTGTGTTGCTGGTGCGGGCGAGGGCTTTCCGTCCCGTCAGTGCGTTCAGCAAGGTTGACTTGCCGACATTGGAGCGACCGGCGAAAGCTATTTCCGGCAGCGCGTCGTCGGGCAGTTGCTTGAGGCTGGCAACGCCTAGGAGGAACCGGCTTTCTTGCGCGAAGAGAAGACGGCCCGCTTCAATCTCTTCGGTGCTGAATAGAGACTCAGTCAGGTGGCTTCCTTTTGCATGCGCTTCATGATGAACCACTGCTGGCTGATCGACAATAGGTTGTTCCAAGCCCAGTAGATGACGAGACCCGCTGGGAACGGTGCTAGGATGAAGGTGAAAATCAACGGCATAAACAGGAAGATTTTTGCCTGAACCGGATCTGCGGGCGTTGGGTTCAGTCGCTGCTGTAGGAACATGGTCAAACCCATGATGATCGGCCAAAGCCCGATATTAACGATCGAAAATGTTTCCGGCACATCCCAGGCGATCAGGCCAAAACCGTTCAGGATGGTAAGTGGGTCCGGTACCGAAAGATCGTGAACCCATCCATAGAACGGCGCTTGGCGCATCTCGATGGTCACGAACAACACCTTATACAGCGCGAAGAAGACGGGAATTTGCACCAACATCGGCAGGCAGCCCGACGCCGGATTGACCTTCTCTTTTTTGTAAAGATCCATCATTGCCTGATTGAGCCGCTGCTTATCGTCACCAAAGCGTTCCTTCAGCTCCAACATCTTAGGCTGTAGCACCTTCATACGGCTCATCGATTTGTAGGATTTATTGGCGAGCGGGAAGAAGGCCAGCTTGAAGATGACCGTGAGTGCCAAGATGGCGAGGCCGAAATTGCCGAATTGCAGGAAGAACCAATGCAACATGTAGAAAATCGGTTTGGTCAGGAAATAGAACCAACCCCAATCGACCGCCTTGTCAAAGCCCTCGATCCCGAGCTCTTCGGCATACTTGTCGAGAAGATTTACCTGTTTGGCACCGGCGAACAAGCGGTCTGTCCGTTCGATACTGCCACCGGCCGGAACCGCGATGACGTCGCCTAGATAGTCAGTCTGATACACCGGCTCGACCCCGCGCCGCCCGGCATTGAAACTTGTCCGCAAGGGTTTGTCCGCATCCGGAATCAGCGCGACTAGCCAATATTTATCGGTGAAACCGATCCACCCGCCGGTCGTCTCCTGGCGCACGGCCTGTTGCACGGCACCGTCGTCAAACAAATCGTCGTAATCAACTTCCTTCAGGGTCTTGTTGAAAACACCAAGCGGTCCTTCATGAAGGATGTAAAATCCTAGAATATTGGGCAGGCTGGTGCGTGAGATCAGGCCGTAGGGGGCAACACTCACGTCTTTCGTGCTGGTATTACGAACCCGCTGTGTGATGGAGATCAGATAATTTTCGTCAATGACGAAATCCTGCTCGAAGACGAGCCCTTCTCCGTTATTCCAAGACAAAGTTACCGGATTGTCAGGCGATAAGATACCACGGCTTGGCTTCCAGACCGTTTTCCGGTTTGGCAATTTGTTGCCAGGCGAGAGCCAACCGAATTCCGCATAATACGGTTTGTCCGCATGGATCGGTTGCAAGAGGTTGATTTGCTCACTCTCCGCATCCAAGGAGACCCGGTAGTCCTTCAGCGTCAAATCGTCGATCCGCGCGCCGACCAAAGATATGGAGCCCTGCAGGCGCGGCGATTCAATTTTGAGCCGGGCGACCTTCTTCAAGGCGTCTTCGCGCGATAGGCCTACTGCCCCGAGGCCGCTAGTCGACGGCGCGGAGCCCAGACGCGGGCCGGTCAGCGCGGATTGCGCCGGATTGCCGGCCAGTCGCGGCGACGTGACGGGTGCCCCTGGCGCGGCTTCGATCTTGCTGCTTGCCTGTTGCGCCCTTTCAGCGACTTCTTGTTGTTCGAGCGCGATACGCTCTTTTTCTATTTTAGGTTGCTCGACCATCACGTTCCACGTGATTAAAATCACGATCGAAAGCGCGACGGCGAGAAATAAATTCTTCTGATCGGCCATCAGGCGCCTCCGGAATTACTGAGATCGAGACGGCCGGGACTGTCAGGTACGGGATCGTATCCAGCTGCGCCCCACGGGTGGCAACGCAACAGTCGACGCAATGCCAGCCGGCCGCCGCGTAGTGCGCCGTGCCGTTCCAAGGCTTCGATCGCGTAGGCGGAACAGCTTGGTGCGTGACGGCAACTGCCTGCCGCCAACCAGGAGAGTGTTAATTGATAGAATCGAACCGCCGCACGAAGCGCCTTCGCCGCAAAACCCATATTGCTTTCCGCTTCATTACTCGCGCCAAACGTCGAGTCGTTTGAGCGCGGTTTCCAAATCCCGTGTTAAAGCTCCGAACGATCTTTCGACCGTACCCGCGCGGGCGATCACGACATAATCATAGCCCGCTGCAGCGTGCAGAGGCATAACCTTCTCTACGGCGGCACGCAAGCGCCTCCGGGCTCGATTGCGCTTAACCGCGTTACCTACCTTGCGGCTTGCGGTGAATCCAACCCGAACCTCCTCGCAAATCGTGTCGCTAATGCAAGCCTGCAGCACCAAACCACTGGTCGGGCTATTACAGCGCGCCCGCGTGACACGCAAGAACTCGCGCCGTCGTTTTAAGGTTTCGACGGCGCGGGTCATGTCATCACGCAGAGAGGCGTTTGCGGCCCCTGGCGCGGCGACGGGCTAGAACGCGCCGCCCTGCTTTGGTGGCCATACGGCTACGGAAGCCGTGGCGGCGCGCGCGCACAAGGCGGCTCGGCTGAAATGTCCTCTTCACGGCAATAACTCCATAGGGCTAGATAAACGGGGCGCTATATAGAAGGTCGGTGGACGTAAGTCAATGTACCTCCTCACCCTATGTGGCGTCACGCCATGGTGAGTGGCACCTAAACAGCGGAAGGTGTACTGATTATCAGACCGGTTGTTTCGAATGGAAACGGCGTAAACGGGAGATGAACGGATATGTTGAGAGGAAATAAGGGATCGGCAGTTTTCTGGCGCCGGTTGCTGCCGCTAGTGGTTCTGGTCCTTCTGGCGGGTTTTCCCCTTGATTTTGATCGTTTCGTTACGTAGGAAGAACTGTTACGCCGCCGCATGCGGTTGGCAGATCAAGTCGAGGTGCATTCATCTACCGCAGGCATAGTATTTTTATTCCGCTATGC
>CAUZWH010000379.1:0-3720 GCA_963583675.1 Alphaproteobacteria bacterium | reverse complement strand
GCCGTCGTGATCCATCAGTTCTAAACGCGTGCCCGGTTCGGAATTTGAAATACGCACTTTCTCAGCAATTTCTTCGGGCAGGTCGCCGGTTGCTACCGGCGCCGCTGAATCCTCGGTACTGCCGGCGCCTTCCTGCCGCAGCGCGCCGATCTTCATGTACTCGTAGCCTGTAAAAACGAAATCACCCGGAATGCCCTTGTACTCACCCTGAAAACGGTGTGGCAATTTCTCTGGATCATGCTTGTCGCTCAGCGCCTTGGTCCACAAATCGTAAGGCTCGATGATGTGCGAATCCGCCGACGCAACATATTTACGGGTCATGGTTTCATCCCTGAATGAAAAGGGGCCGCACAATGCGGCCCCTTCAAACAAACGTCACTCATCGCGAACCAGCTACTGCTGCAGCACCTTGACGCTGCGGTCAGCATTGACCTGCCCGATCCCAAGCGAGCCGATGATATCGCCATCGGCGTCGAGTTCGATCTTGCCGATAAGGCCGGTATAGGGCGTCACGCCACGTATGGTCTTGGTGTTGACCTTGCCTTTCTTTTTGTAGGCTTCGACGATTATCTGCGCCGTGTCGTAGGCATAGGCCGATGCATATGTCGGCACAGTGCCGATTGCTGCCTTGTATCTATCCTTCCACGCACCGAGCGCCGGGATCACCCCAGGCAACTCGAAGTGCGGCGATGCGAACACCGTGCCCGCCAATTCCGACGTTGGGATGTCCTTGTAGAGCAGATCGATGAAGTCCATCGTCGTGATCACTTCGCCGGTCTTCACGTAAGTGCGTACCGCTTTCAGGAACGGATAAACCTGGAAAGCGAACCCGGTGATAATCGTGAGGTCGGGCTTGAACCTGGCCGCCTTGAGCGCGAGGGTGTTGTAATCCTTGGTGTTAAAGTCATACATCTCGCGCATGAACTTCACGTCGGTACCCTCAAAGGCGGGCTCGACGATCTTGGCGAACTGCTCGTCGATACTTGCAAAATTCAATCCGATGACCGCGATCTTCTTGGCTTTTTTAGTTTTGATGTAGTCGATGTAGAGCGGGCCTTCGAGTTTGTAGTTGGGGAAGATTCGCAAGCGATTCTCGTTCTCGCGTGCCAAGAAGGCATCAAACGAAATCATGAAATGGGTCACGCCAGCCCGGTCAAGTTCGGGGGCAATCGCCTTCGATTGGTTCGAATATCCTGAAATATAGACATCAACCGGATTTAGCAGGTGCTTCTTAACCACGGTGACTGCTGACTTGGGGTCGCCGGCGTCCTGCATGTCGAGCGCGAACGTATCGCGCGGCACGCCGAGGCGCTTGGAGGCATCGTCCAGGCCCATCTGCAGGCCTTTGGTGTAGTCGACGAAAATCAGCGCAATCGGTCCGGTCAGCGGGCCGTTAACGGCAATGCGAACCTCGCCGGCCGCGTAACTTGCCGAACTGGAAACCACGAACGTTGCGGCTACGAGCAACGCGCCAAATAGATGGAGCGCCCGTGTCCGCAAAAGCTTAATGCGGTTAAACATGTCTTTCTCCCTGTTTTTCTAACGTCCGAATGATAGTGCCCAACGCGCCCGAATCCTAGTCGAGTGGTCGTTGGATTCCGCGATCACCGCAGCTCTCTATCCTCAACCAAAACGATAATTACCGGCCAGTCCCTGCGGCCGCAAATGCATCATGCCGATAAGCAACAGACCAAAGATCAACAACCGCAATTCGGCAGCGAGTTGATCGGGCAAATCTACAAAGCGCAGCGCCTCTGGGATCGCTATCAACACGAATGCGCCGGCGAGCGGGCCGCGGAACGTGTTGCCGACGCCACCGATGATAATCATCGTCAACAGCAGCAGCGAATCAGTCAATGACGCGGTGGCCGGGTCGACGAAGCTTATATACGAGGCGTAGAGCACACCCGCGAACGACGCCATTGCGCAGGCGATGGCGATCGCTTGGACCTTGGCCAGTCGTACATATTTACCCAATCCACGCGCCGCGAGTTCGTCGTCGCGCATGGCTTGCAGCATCCGCCCCCACGGCGACGCCAGCAGCCGCCAGCAGAACAACGTGAACAATCCGGCGATCGCGGTAAACAGCAGTGCGATCGATTCGGTCGACACAAACTCGTAACCGAAGATTGTCGGCCGCGGGATCCCCCCCAGGCCATAGGGTCCGTTGGTCAAATTGGTGAGCGTCCCAACCTCGTCGCCGGGTTTGTGCCAGTTGTTGATCACGCTAAACAGCGCGAACTGGATCGACAGCGAGATCAACACGAAGAAATCGCCACGAAAACGCCAGGCCGCAAACGACAGGATCAGGCTGGCCAGGGCGGCAAAGCCGATCCCAAGCGCCGCCGCTTCGAGAAAGCCCCAGCCCCACGCCAGCACCGAAAGCGCGTAGGCATAGGTGCCGATACCGAAGAAAGCGGCGTGCGCCAGTGTCAGCAGCCCACAATACCCAACCACGATATTCAGGCTGAGGGCGACGATGAAATAGATGTCGAACAGGATCAGTAGGTGGAGGAGGTAGCTCATGCTTCGGCCTCCAGGCGGGCGCGTTTGGCCACGATCCCCTGTGGCCGCAGCAGCAAGAATACCGCCAGCAGCACGAACGTGATGCCGTCCTGCCATTGCGCGGACATGTACCAGACGACCTCGGACCGCACGATCCCCAGCAGCAATCCGCCGATAATCGGTCCAATGAACGAACTCTGGCCGCCGATGATGGCGGCAACGACCGCGAGCAGAAATGTGTCGAGCCCGCTATGGGGATGAAAGCCGATTTCCCGTGCCACCAGAAGCGCACCAATCGCGGCGATCGCGCCCGACAATCCGAAGGCGATCATCCGCAAACGCGTGATGTTGTAACCGCGCATCGCAATTTCGGTTGGATTGTCAGCCAGCGCCCGGAATTGCAGCCCGGTATCGGTCCGCCACAGCCACACGCTAAAGATGCTGAGCACGACGATCGACACCCCGGCGGACCACATCTGCGTCGCGGTAAAAATCAAATCGCCGAAGAAATAGACCGAATCGGCGGCGATGCGAATTTCCTTGGGATGACTGCCCCAGATCATCACCAGCACCTGCACCGACACGATATAGACACCGAGCGAAATAATCAGATGCGACACGAACGGCGCGTGGCGTCGCGCTAGCGGCGCGTGATTAAAATAGTCGATAGCGATCGCGAATAACGCGCAGAACGCTAGCGAGGCCGGCAAGGCGAGGTACCATGGAAGCCCGCCCTTCAAGCACACCCAAGCGATGTAGGGCGCAATGACATAAATTCCGCCGAGCGCGACGTGAAACACCTTGGTCGGCAAATACACCAGCTGAAACGCTAGTGCCATCAACGCAATGATTAGCCCGTTCAGTATCCCGTTGCCCAGGATCTGCATGTCATCAACTCAACGTTTTTTTGGCGATCGACTAGAGACTCGCCTCCCAGAGCGCGCAATGTAGCGCATCTAATTTATGTCTGTCTCTGGCATTTGAGTTTTTTAAACTACAACCCATGTTTACGGCTCATCGGGCGCAGGTGCTGCCGGCAGCTGGGCCTCAACCGCTTGCTGAGCCGCGCCGGCAGCCGATTTAATTTCCGCATTCGTTAGAGGTCTGTCGCTTACCACCTCGACCTGGACGTTTCGTGAGGCCAACTTAATACCCTTGCTTCAAATTCATCGAGGATCTGCTGGTAAGAGTCGCGTCGGATCGTCCACTGTTCGC
>CAUZWH010000378.1:0-3742 GCA_963583675.1 Alphaproteobacteria bacterium | reverse complement strand
GCCGTTGCACCCATCGCGCGGCTATCAGCGGCACCCGTGGGTCGAGGCGTTCCATCGCAGTTGCCCAGTCGATGATCATTTCGATGACGATCAACGGCGCTTGGCAACCGCCTGTTATTACGGTCTGTGCAGCTTCCTCGACGACCGCATCGGCAAAATTCTCGATACACTGACGCAAACTGGCCTTGCCGACGCCACTCGGGTCATTTACGCAAGCGACCATGGCGACAGCATCGGCAACGGTTACCCCACCCAAGCCGGCAGACGCCGAGCCCACCAAACCAAAACTTGCCGCCAAAAAACCCCAACTGCGGAATGAAGCGCTCGAAGTTTTGCGAAACTTGTTTGATTTCGCCAAGCAAGACGAGGGCGAGCCCGTGTTTGCCGAGGACGACGACCTCTCGGCGAATCAACCCAAACCGCCAGTCGAAGGCGCGCCTCAGGAATGACGTCCGCCCTTAACTACCGATCAACGAGCATCGCTCTCGTCGGTCTGATAGCGACACTGACGATCGTCATATTCGCACACACCGCCCCGGTGGCGGCGCAAACAGGCGAACTCAAGGTGGGGGAGATATTTCGCGACTGTCCCGATTGCCCGGAGATGGTCGTCATCCCGGCCGGTAAGTTCAAAATGGGTTCCAACCGGGGTCGAACTAACGAGAAGCCGGTTCGAGAAGTGATGATTGCGAAGGCTTTCTCAATGAGCGTCGCGGAGATTACCTTCAATCAGTGGGAGGTGTGCGTACAGAGCGGTGTTTGCTCGACACCCGACGATCATCGGTGGGGCCGCAGTCAACGGCCCGTTATCAACATTACCTGGGGTGAAGCGAACACGTTTATCAAGTTTCTGCGCAAGCGAACGGGCAAGATTTACCGCATGCCGACCGAAGCCGAGTGGGAATACGCAGCCCGAGCGGGAACCCGCACACGCTATTGGTGGGGCAACAAGCCAGGCAAGAACCGCGCGAATTGCCGCAAATGCGGCACCGAATTTCATAAGCGGTCCGCGCCGGTCAAATCATTCAAAGCCAACGCGTTCGGTCTTTACGATATGAACGGAAATGTTTGGGAGTGGGTTCAGGATTGTTTTTGGCAGGACTATGCCGGCGCCCCTGTCGATGGCGCACCGCGCGAAGGCGACGACTGCAGGCGGCGCACGGTGCGTGGTGGTTCGTGGTACTACATCGCAAAACTGATGACATCCGCCTATCGGACGAGTTTTCCGCCAAGCAACGCTAGTTACAATATCGGCATACGTTTGGTTCGCGAGCTCCCCTAGGTGGTCTCAGCCTCGCCGGAGTCGGTCGGCTTTACAAGCTCAAGTGTATGGGCATTGTGCGAATCGAGACTGAATAAAACGGTACCTATGGTTATGCGCACCATCGTCGCCGCCCTAACCGCACTCATGTTGTTCGCCACGCCTGTGGTAGCGGGGGGTCCCCCCCCCCCGGTAGTGGATGGCAATATCCTTCCCAAGGTGGCGCAAACCCGCTGTGGGTGTGGCTGACCGAGCTGAGAATCGGCAGGTTGGTACTCGTGGCCCTGAGCTTAGATCATGCGGACTTGGGTACAACCCGTCATTCGGTTTGTTGGGCTAGGCGGACCTGATCCATACCGCGGTATCGTGGAACGCCGAGCCACCGTTCGGTGCCGGTGAATCAGCGCTTGTCAACGCGTTGATCCCCACGCCGCCGACAAAGGTCGCGTTAGGCCAGAGACCTTCGACCACCAGCACGTCCGGTTGCATTCCATCGAACAGGCGGGCGTGAAGCGATACCTCAGCACGACGGTTGCCGATTATCACAATCGCGCCGTCGGCAATGCCGAATGATTCGGCTTTCGCCGGGTGGATAAGAACCGTCGGCCGTTCGGCTTGTGCGACTGACGTCGGAGTCTGAGTAAAGCTTGAATTGAGAAAACTGCGCGACGGCGGCGTGATCAAACGGAACGGACGCTCGGCATCGCTTTCTTCGATTACCGCCATATGGTCGGGGAGCTTCGGCATGATCTCAGCCGATAGGCTCGGCCCCCCGCCGACGACGTCAATCGACCCCCAATCCGGCGCAAAATGGAAGCGGCCATCGGGGGTCCCGAAACCATTGAGGAAGTGAGAAGTCTCAAAATCAGGCTGACAATCATGCCAGCGCTGGGCTTTCAATGCTTCAGCATCGGGCAGACCTGAAGCCTTGAGCGTGGCGTCGATCAGGTCCCAGGCGCTCATCCGGAAACCAGGGTGATCTGCGCCCAGCCGCTCGGCGATCGCGCAGATCACCTCGTGGTTCGACCGCGCCTGGGCAAATGGCTCGATGACCTTTGGCGCAATCTGAAGATAGGAATGACCGCCGGCCTTGTAGAGGTCGTCGTGCTCGAGAAAGGTGGTGGCGGGCAGCACGATGTCCGCCATCTTGGCCGTCTCGGTCATGAACTGCTCGTGGACGCACAGGAACAGGTTATCTCGGGAAAGGCCTTCGCGCACTTTGAGGTGCTCCGGCGCAACCACCATCGGGTTCGTATTCTGGATCAGCATCGCCGTTACCGGCGGACCGCCATCGAGATCGACCGCCTCGCCGGTGAGCACGGCGCCGATCCGCGACATATCGAGGAGACGTACATTAAGATCCTCGGCGTCAAGCCCGTCGATCAAGGTCTTGTCGATACGAATTCCCTGACCACCGTCAAAAAACGCGCCGCCCCCCTGCTGGCGCCAGGCACCGGTAATCGCAGGCAGGCACGAAACCGCGTGCATATTTGCGGCACCGTTACGCGAACGCGAGAACCCAAACCCGACCCGAATAAAGCTGCGCTCGGCGGCGCCATAGGCGCGTGCAAACTCGATGATCTCCTGTTCGTCGAGCCCGGTGATCGCCGCCGCCCAGGCCGGGGTCCGGGTCTCCAGATGCGCTTCGAGCGCGTTGGGCACATCGGTGTAACGGCTGAGGTAGTCTCGGTCAGCAAAGCCTTCGGCGAATAACACATGCATCATTGCGCAAGCCAGCGCCCCATCGGTGCCGGGGCGCGGGCAGATGTGCCAGTCCGCGACCTCGGCCGTTGCATTGCAGTAGGGATCGACGACAACCAACTTGGCACCGCGCGTCTTGCGCGCCTTGGCGATGTGGCGCATGACATTGACCTGGGTCGCTACCGCGTTGGTTGCCCACACGACAATGAGATCTGAGTCCGCCATCTCCCTCGCGTCCGGTCCGATGAGGGCGCCTGTGCCAGCGAGCCAGCCGGTGTAGGCCAGCATGTAGCAGATGGTGGAGCGCTGGCGTGCGTAGCCCATGACGTGGCGCAATCGATTGATGCCGTCGCGTTGCACCAGACCCATGGTGCCGCCGTAGTAATACGGCCATACGGTGTCCGGCCCATACTGTTCGGCCGCTTGCGTGAAACGCTGAGCGATTTCGTCGAGAGCAGCATCCCAGGAAATCGCGGCAAACTGGCCGCTTCCCTTTGGACCCGTTCGCTTCAGCGGTTCTTGCAAGCGGTCGGGGTGATGGACCCGCTCAGCATAACGCGCCACCTTGGCGCAGATAACTCCATCGGTGTAGGTATTTCCCTTGGAGCCCCGTACACGGCCGATGGTCCGCGAGTCGAGCCGCTCGACTTCGAGCGCGCAGGTCGAGGGACAATCATGGGGACAGACCGAATGGACGATTTCACCAACCATGCAAAGCTCCACGCGTGCGGTGCGACAACCGTCGCATCGTATCCCGATCCTTTATGATGATCCTATTAT
>CAUZWH010000377.1:0-3747 GCA_963583675.1 Alphaproteobacteria bacterium | reverse complement strand
CCGTCGGCTCGCCGGTTCACCACACCAGCGGTTCGATGTGATCTTGATTGACGTCGATCATTCACCAGACGAGCGTTTAGGTGAAGAAAGCGGTTCGTTCTATAGCACACAAGGCTTGCGGACCGCCCGACAACATCTGGCAACCGATGGCATCTTAGGAGTGTGGTCCTATGCCGAATCTTCGCCGTTTGCCGAGGCACTTTCCGAGACCTTCGCTCAAGTTCGCGTCGAGCCCGTCACCTATGACAATCGCATGATCGACCAGCAGCGAACCGATTGGCTGTTCTTTGCTAGCGGTTAGTGCAACGCTGCTGAAAGAGTTACCCGATTTTGAGGTCGTTACTCGCTCTAAAGAGGATGTGTTTCTCAGAAGCAAAACCAAAGAGATGTAAATCGCTAAAAGCACCCAAGCATCACCTCTCCCGCGACGATTCCCGTAAAAATTCCATCCAACGCATCTGCTACAATAGGCAATCCGATCCCGCGCGCAGTATCTGTTTGTGGTGCTGCACCATCGACTTGAGTTATTGCTGGTCATGCCAAAGATAATATGCTGTCGCAGTCGCCACAGGCCCGCATGGATTTACAGCCTTGCACTGATGGCCCTGCTGCTTTCCGCCTGCAACGGACCCGACGATCCGGCAGTAGGAACCAAGACCGATGCACGCGTCCAAGCGGCAGCGCCGCAACAAGATGAGTTCCTGCAAATTGCCGAACAGTTGGAACAGAGCCAAAATCCGTTCCTGGGCCGGGAGCAGATCGCAGTGCTCGAACGAAAACTCGGCAATCCGCGGTTGCCGATGGCCGCCGTTGCCCAATTGCAGAATCAACTCTGGCAGCACTATCTGCGCGTGGGCGATCTCGACAACGCTCGGCAAAGCATCGAACACTTGGCAACAATGGCCGCCATGCACCCTCATCTGCCGACCGAAGTGCAGGCTCGAATCCATCAGAAACGGGCGCTCACGTTTCTTCGTCAGGCGGAAGTTTACAACTGCATCAACAAGCACAATCGAGACTGCTGCATCTTTCCGCTCCAGGCGGGCGGTGTACACAGCGAAAAAGCCCCGGCACGCGAAGCGCGACGGAGTCTGCTGGATAAACTGAAACTACAACCCGATGACCTGGAGGCCGCGTGACTCTTGAATCTGGTCAGCATGGCCATCGGCGATTACCCCCAGGCGGTCCCCGAGACGTACCGGATTCCCCCCACTGCGTTTCGCTCCGAGTTCGATATCAAGCGGTTCGAAGATGTCGCTCCGGAACTCGGCGTTGATACGCAGAACTTGTGCGGTGGCGCGATCGTCGACGATTTCGATGGTGACGGAAAACTCGATATTGTCACCTCCACCTACGATCCCCGCGGGCCGCTCCGGTATTTTCGCCGTCAGGCCGATGGTCCGTTCCACGACGATTCGGCCGCCTCGGGATTGGAGACGCAACGTGGCGGCTTGAACTGCATCGGCGCCGATTACGACAACGATGGCGACAACGATATTCTGGTGCTTCGCGGGGCGTGGCTACTGGACGATGGCCAGATTCGCAACTCGCTGCTGCGGAACAATGGCGACCGAACGTTTACGGATGTGACCCGTCAAGCGGGACTGGCCGAACCGGCGCGTCCCACGCAGGCCGCCGTCTGGGGCGATTTTGACAACGACGGCGATCTCGATCTTTACATCGGCAACGAGTCGCGACTGCGGAAAAACTCCCGCGCGGGTGACTATCCTTCGCAACTGTTTCAAAACAATGGCGATGGCACGTTTACCGATATCGCCCTCCGTGCCGGGGTCACCAACGATCGCTACGCCAAAGGCGTCACCGCCGGCGACTACGACAACGATGGCGATCTGGACCTCTACGTTTCGAACGCGGGGAAAAATCGACTCTACCGCAACAATGCGGATGGTACCTTTACCGACGTAGCCGACCAACTCGGCGTAGCCGAACCGACCGGCGCCAGTTTCGCCTCGTGGTTCTTCGACTATGACAACGACGGCGATTTGGACCTGTTTGTCGCTGCCTACGATTGCACACTGGCCGACATTGTGTCCGACTATCGGGATCAGCAACATTCGGGCGTTTCGCCTCGCCTCTACCGCAACGATGGACAAAGCGGTTTCACGGATGTGGCCGCAGCGGTGGGACTCGATCATCCCTACCTACCAATGGGGGCAAATTTTGGCGATCTGGACAACGATGGTTTTCTCGATATCTATCTGGCTACCGGACGACCCAACTACAAAATGCTGGTCCCGAATGTGATGCTCCGCAACGACGGGGGCAAGCGATTTCAAAATGTGACCACCTCGGGCGGCTTTAGACATTTGCAAAAGGGGCATGGCGTGGCCTTTGCCGACATCGATAACGACGGCGATCAGGATATCTATCACCAGTTGGGAGGTTTTTACCCCGGCGATCAGTATCGAAATGTACTGTTCAAGAATCCCGGGCACGGAAACCGTTTCTTAATCATCAAACTCGTAGGTACCCAATCCAACCGCAACGGTGTCGGTGCGCGAATTCGCGTGACGGTCACCACGCCGCAGGGAAAGCGAACGCTGCACCGGGCGGTGGGCAGCGTGAGCAGTTTTGGCGGATCTCCGCTGCGGCAGGAAATCGGTCTCGGCATGGCCGATTCAATCGCGCGGGTTGAAATCGATTGGCCCGGATCGGCCACGACGCAGGTGCTCCGCGGGGTTCCGCTCGATGGGATGATTCAGGTCACCGAGGGGACCGACGGCTTTGAATCGATTCGATTAGATACCTTGCCGATGCCCTGAAAATGCTCCCAGTCACTGGCAGCCACGGCTCTTTGCATGCTCACCCGGCAAACCTCTTGATGCCGGTCAGCCCCACTCTTAAGATGGCGTTTTGTGACTCTGGCGGCGTAGCTCAGTTGGTTAGAGCAGCGGAATCATAATCCGCGTGTCAGGGGTTCGAATCCCTTCGCCGCTACTTGTTAAGCCCTTTCGCAGGCTCTGCTTGCGGCGGGCTTTTTTTATATGTGTCAGACGGTTCTACGCTACTGTTACCAGAAGTGTTACCACCCACCGCCTTCCAGAGTACGTCTGCCGCCTCATCTGCATTCTGGTCGACATAGTATTTCAGCGTCGTTTCAATTGAGTCATGCCTCATGAGGATCTGCAGAATCGGCGGCATCACCTTCGTCGCCCACCGCGTCCCGAATGATCGACGCAGGTCGTGAAGGCTCGCGAACTTTGTCTTGGTAGCGTTCCTCGCCACGATCACTCCAGCCGCCTTGCCTATCTCAGAAGCGATTTCCCCTACTCGATGAGCTTTAGGCAGCGTCGCTCCTATCCGTTTTGCTGAGGGCTTGAATACGCGACCGCTGCGAGCACTACCAGGGGTTGCCAACAGAAATTCCTCAAACTCTGGTGCTAGCGGAAGAACACGATCCTCGTTGCCTTTCTCCATGTCGGCCGGAATGCGGAGCTTGACCCTTCTGCCGGTCGTATCAACACAAAGCTGGTCGTCGCGGTCCCACCAAAGCTCCAGCGACTCCTCTAAACGTAAACCTGAACACCACATTCCATTTAAATAGTGGGTCCAGGAATCGACGGCGTGGGCGTGTACGATGCCAGGGGCCTTCTGTAACATTCGCTCAAACTCTTCATAAGTGATCGGCCTGCCTTTCATCACCTTCGACTTCTTTGCTCGCTTAGGCATTTCTATGGCGGGCGTCACAACAATGATCTGCATGCGTGCCGCCCAGTTCAACGCGGC
>CAUZWH010000376.1:0-3770 GCA_963583675.1 Alphaproteobacteria bacterium | reverse complement strand
TCACGGTCTACGCCATGCCGGATCGCATCGACGCCTACCGGCAGACGATGGAAGGGATGGCGGGCACCGCTGATTCGAAGACCGTTCGGGTCTACCACCGCCTTGAGGAAATGAATGTTCCGACGCTGGTTATTGTTGGGCGCAATGACATTCGGGCCGATTGGCGGTGGCACGAAAAGGGTGTCGCGCGCATGCCAAATGCCCGGATTGAGATCTTCGAAGAATGCGGCCATCTACCTCAGTGCGAACACCCGGAGAAATTGAACCATCTGGTCAGAGAATTTCTGCTGGATTAGGGCCAAATAGGCTTCAACTTAGTTAGCAACTGGAAAATACTGATAGTTTTGCCCATCAGCCCGATTGACGCTCGCGGGCGCATTGTGGGATTATCCGCGATCGGGCTGCGCAGCCTGCGTCTGCTCGCAAGCCAACGGTTTCAAGGGAGGACCGATCTATGTTGACACCGTATAAAGCTATGCGCCGCGCGCTCGTGTTGGGTGTGGGTGTAACCGCTGCGGCGATGATTGCAGGCACAGCGCCTGTCGCTGCGGAAACAATTGAAACGATATTCCCGACCCCACCGACGACCTTCGCGATCCCGCATTATGTCGCGATCGACAAAGGTTACTATTCGGCCCAGGGGCTAACAGTCAAAGACACGCATCTTCTCGGTGACGCCAACGCGTTTCGGACTTTGGTTTCGGGCACCGGCGACGTCGTTCTCGTCGGCCCATCAACGACTATGCTGGGTATTCAAAAAGGTGCCAAGGTCAGGGTCTTTGCCTCATGGCAGCCTCGGGTCGACTATCAATTGATTACCAATGCGAATGGGCCCAAAACACTCGGCCCAGGCCTCGTGGGCCTTAAGTTTGCGAGCGGTGGTGGCGTCAGCATGTTGAATCACATGGCCGCCATGATCATGAAGAAAAACGGCTTGGACCACACCAAGAACTCACACGTTCCAATCGGCGGACATTCTGACCGTTTGGCCGCGGTGATCGCAGGTAAAGCCCAGATGTCGCTGGTCAACACGTTGACGGCGACGCGTGCCGGCAAGCAGATCAACATCGTGACTCCGGTGGCCAAGGAACTTGGCGGTATTGGCTATGTTTACCTGGCAGCGCGTCTGAAAACGCTGAACGATCCGGAGCGGCGTGCGGCTCTGAAGAAGTATGTCAAAGGTTTCGTACAGGGTGCCCGTTATGCCATCGCGAATCCGGACTATGCTGCCGCGGCGCTGATGAAACGCGCACCTGAGAACCCACTTCCCCTGGTAAAAAAGGTTGTCCGCGCGCTGAACGAAATCCCGGTGTGGGGTGTGAATGGCGGTATCCCCAACGAAGTCACCGAGTTCACGGCGAAAACCTATCTTGAGTACAAAGTCATCAAAAAGCCGATGGCAATTGACGACATTCTCTACAAGAGCATCGTCAGCGAGGTTATTGCCGAACTCGGTAAGTGGAACGGCTAATACGCGTATGAGCAGAGGCTGCTGGCAGATCTTGCCAGCAGCCTCTTTCTTTTGCGCGGGCCCCATGTTTTACACGCGTGAACGTCTTCTATAGGCGCTCGCACTTCTATAAGCGCGTAACTGGGCACCGCTAACAATGCTGCGTCGGAGGCCACAATGTCATTGACGGTCGAGACTACTCTCGCCGAGATCGCTGAAATCCACAAAAGCAAACCCTTATTCGGGCACCCGCTATGGACCGAGTGGGGTGCAGGCACGCTGTCACGCAAACAGCTCCAAGAGTGCGTCAAGCAGGTCGGTATTATCCCCCTGCACAACCATAATTATCACGGTCGGCTCTATGTGGTCTGCCCGGATCCCAAATGGCGGGTGCGCATCGCTGAGGTCTGCTACGAAGAAGGCACCGGGCGGCTTTATGCTGATGGGGTCTCGCATCACGAGCTCTACGTGAAATTCGCCCAGGCGGTCGGTATCAGCCGCGAAGATCTCTACGCGACCCGCTACTGCAGCGGCGCCGTCGCGTTCAAAGCTTATTTCAGCGCCATCTGCGAAAAAGATTTCCTCGAAGGCGTTTCGGCACACATGCTGGCCGCTGAAGCACCGGTCCCGGCGCACGGAAGCAAACGCGCCGACGCCCTGCGCACTCACTATGGTCTTTCTGACGATGACGTGACGTTCTTCTCAGTCCATGAGGTCGCCGACGACGATCATTCTGGGATCGGTCGTGAACTCCTTAGCGAATTTGCCAACACCGAAGAAGATTTTCAGCGTGTTTTGCAGACGGTAGGCGAATGTTTGGACATGATGAAACTCATGTACGATTCGATCTACGACACGGTGAAGGCGGTTAACTAAGCCCATGAGCGCTCAAACCGACAGACCAGTTGCGGGTCCGCCCCAGCCGAGCCTGTTTCAGAAGTTGAAGAACTACCCCAATACGATTCGTGTCGTATCGGTGGTCACATTTTTCATTGTCTGGGAGTTCGGAGCGACCGACGCGGATCGCCTGTTCATCGCCCCGCCATCTGAAATATTCGACGCGGCGGTTGTCATGATCGATGACGGGACGTTCTGGCGCCTGGTCAGGGAAAGCATGGAGCACTTCATCATCGGGACGGTGCTTTCTATCGTTCTTGGCACCGCGATCGGGGTCGCGCTCGCGATGTGGTGGCAAGCAGAATACATCCTTGATCCGTTTATCAACGGATTTTATGCCATCCCCAAACCTGCACTGGTACCGCTGTTCATCCTGTGGTTTGGACTCGAGACAACGTCAAAAGTGATGATCATCTTATCGATCGCGATTTTTCCAATGATCATCAACACCTATGTAGGGATTAGGGACACACGAGGATCGATGCTCGATATCGGGCGTGCGTTCGGCGCCTCCGAGCGCCAGATCTTTTTCAAGATTATCCTGCCGGGGTCGATCCCCTACGTCATGGCCGGCGCACGCCTCGCGGTGGGCCTGGGCATCATCGGTATGATTGTCGCCGAGTTCTTCACATCCATGATCGGTTTTGGCGGCTGGATCCGGGAGACGAGCGATACGTTCGAAACCGCGCAGATGTATTTTCTGATTATCGTCGTTGGCGCCTTCGGTATCGTTTTGACCGAACTGGTTGTTGCGCTGGAACGCCGCATTTCGCGCTGGCGAATCCTCGAGCAAGAACGCGTACAAGGCTGAGACTTTATTAACTCGGAGACTGCAATGGGATTGGATGTAGACAAGACTTTAGCGCGTATCGACGAGATGCACGCAGCCAACAAGTTCTGGGAGCAACCGATGTGGCAGGGCCTCATTCAAGGCACGCTGCCCCTGCCAATGCTAAAGGAGTTCGCCCGTCAGCACGGCATTATCCCGTTGCACAATCACAACTATCACGGACGCCTCTATGTTCACTGCCCGGACCCCAAATGGCGCGAGATGATTGCCGAGGTCGTCTACGAGGAAGGAACAGGGCGACTTTATGCGAATGGAGTCGCGCACAACGAGCTCTACTACAACTTTGGCGAGGGTCTCGGTATCGACCGCGAGGAGATGAAAAACGTTCGCTATTGCCCCGGCGCGATAGCGTTCAAGGCGTACTTCTCGAGCATGTGCGAGAAGACTTTCCTCGAAGGTGTCTCCTCTCATATGTTGGCCGGCGAGGCGCAGGGCCCAGGCTATTTTGGCAGCATCGCCCAGCATCTCAAAGACAAGTTTGGCCTCAACGACGAACAGGTCGCCTTCTGGACAGTCCACGACGTTGCCGACGAAGACCATTCGGGTATCGGCCGCGAACTACTAGACGAGTTC
>CAUZWH010000375.1:0-3771 GCA_963583675.1 Alphaproteobacteria bacterium | reverse complement strand
GACCACCAAATAGGACGGACGGCCGTCGGATTCTTTGGGCATGAAAGACATCTTGAGTCCGGTCGGGAAGCCAGCTCCGCCGCGCCCGCGCAGGCCGGACTCCTTTACTTCGTCAATGATTGCGTCACGACCTCGGGCAATAAGATCCTTGGTCCCGTCCCAATCGCCCCGAGTGCGCGCGGCTTCGAGCTGCCAGCTGTGAAAACCGTACAGGTTGGTGAAGATGCGGTCGGCGTCTTGCAGCATAGTCAACTCGCACTATCGACGGAGGTGTGGGCGCGTAAGGTGGTCAGCCCGGCGGCTGGCGCCGAGGTCTGACGGCTGATCTGCGGCCCGGCATCCGGGGTCGTCCCGCGTTTCAACGCATCGAGGATCTTGCCGGTGGATTCGGCGTCGACGTCTTCGTAATAGTCGTCACCGATTTGGAGCACCGGCGCGTTGACGCAAGCACCGAGGCATTCGACCTCGCCGAGCGAAAATTCGCCGTCAGCTGAGGTCTCGCCCATGGCAATGCCGAGATTGGATTTGCAGGCCGCGACGATGGCATCGGCGCCGCGCAGTTGGCACGGTGTTGTGGTGCAAACCCGCACCTGATGTTTGCCAAGCGGCGCCAGGTTGAACATCGAGTAAAACGTGGCGACCTCGTAGACCCGGATCGGCGAAACGTCGAGCATCGCGGCGACCGAATCCATGGCCGCCTGCGGCAACCAGCCACCGCTTTGCCGTTGCGCGAGATCGAGCAACGCGCAGAGCGCGCTCGCCTGGCGCCCTTCGGGATATTTCGCGAGTTGGAAGTTCACGCGATCAAGGTTTTCAAGCAAAAAAGAAAAACTTGTCGGTTGTTCGATATCAACGGGGCGGCTACCGCTGCTCATCGGTCAATCTCGCCAAATACGATGTCTTGGGTGCCGATGACCGCCACGGTATCGGCGATCAAATGACCTTTGGTCATGAAATCAAGCGATTGGAGATGCGCGTAACCGGGCGCGCGGATTTTGCATTTGTAAGGTGAATTGGTGCCATCGGCGATGAGATAAACGCCGAACTCACCTTTGGGCGCCTCGACTGCGGTGTAGGTTTCGCCGGGCGGCACATGGAAGCCTTCAGTGTAGAGCTTGAAGTGATGGATCAGCGCCTCCATCGATGACTTCATTTCAGCGCGCGGTGGCGGTGAGACCTTGCGGTCCGCCGACATTACCGGCCCCGACGGCATGCGCTCGAGACATTGGCGAATGAGCCGCACACTTTGGCGCATTTCCTCGATACGGCAGAGATAACGATCGTAGCAATCGCCGTTCTTACCGACCGGAATATCGAATTCGAGCTCATCGTAAACTTCATAGGGTTGGGCCTTACGCAGGTCCCAGGCGACGTTGGAGCCACGCAACATGATCCCCGAAAAACCCCAATCCATTGCTTCTTGAGCGGTGACCACGCCGATATCGGCATTACGCTGCTTGAAGATCCGGTTTTCGGTCAGCAATCCTTCGATATCGTCAACGACACCCAGGAACGGGTCGCACCAGGCCGCAATATCGTCGGCGAGTCCGGCCGGCAAATCCTGGTGGACACCGCCGATGCGATAATAAGCCGCATGCATGCGGGCACCCGATACACGCTCGTAGAAAACCATCAGCTTTTCGCGCTCTTCGAAGCCCCACAGGGTTGGCGTCAGCGCCCCGACGTCCATGCCTTGCGTTGTTACGTTGAGCAGATGGTTAAGGATGCGGCCGATCTCATCGAACAGCACGCGGATGTATTTGGCGCGCATCGGCACCTCGACATCGGCGAGTTTTTCAATCGCTAAAACGAACGCGTGCTCCTGGTTCATCGGTGCGACGTAATCCAGCCGATCGAAATAAGGCAGCGCCTGGAGGTAAGTTTTATGCTCGATGAGTTTTTCGGTACCCCGGTGGAGCAATCCGATATGCGGATCGGCACGCTCAACGACCTCACCATCAAGTTCGAGAACAAGGCGCAGCACTCCGTGGGTCGCGGGATGTTGCGGCCCGAAGTTGAGCGTCATGTTCTTGATTTGAGTCTCGGCCATGGGCGCTAACTCTCCGCGTCCTTTCCCTCGGCTTTTTCGTCGCCGGGTAAGATGTATTGCGCTCCCTCCCACGGGCTCATGAAGTCGAAGCGGCGGAATTCCTGCGTCAATTGAACGGCTTCGTACACGACCCTCTTTTCGATATCGTCGTAGCGCACCTCGACGAAGCCGGTGAGAGGAAAATCCTTGCGCAGCGGATGGCCTTCAAATCCATAGTCGGTGAGAATCCGACGGAGGTCTGGGTGGTCCGAGAACAAGATGCCGTACATGTCCCAGACTTCGCGCTCGTACCAACCGGCCGCGCTGTAGACCGTGGTGACCGAGGGGACTGGATTGCCTTCGTCAGCCTCGATCTTAAGCCGGATCCGTTGGTTGTGGGTGAGGCTCAGCAGGTTGTAGACCACATCGAAACGCTGAGGTCGCTCCGGCCAATCGACCGCCGTAATGTCGATTAGAACCGCAAATTGACACGCCGCATCGTCGCGCAGGAACGTGAGCAACTTAACGATCCCCGACGCGCTTGCGATAACCGCCAATTCGTCATGCGCGGTATCGAATGCGGTCGCTTCGTCGCGAGTCGCAACGACATATTCGCCAAGTTCAATGAGCGCTTCGTTCATTTTGGAGACCGTGCTCGGTTTGCTCAGCGATTGATCGTACCGGTGCGGCGGATCTTTTTTTGCAGTTGAAGTATTCCGTAAAGCAGGGCCTCGGCCGAGGGCGGGCAACCGGGAACGTAGATGTCCACCGGCACAATTCGATCACACCCGCGAACCACCGAGTAGGAGTAATGGTAGTAGCCGCCGCCATTGGCGCAACTGCCCATCGATATCACATAACGCGGCTCCGGCATCTGATCGTAGACCCTACGCAGCGCCGGTGCCATTTTGTTGGTCAAGGTTCCGGCGACGATCATGACGTCGGATTGGCGCGGGCTGCCGCGAAACACGACACCGAATCGTTCAGTGTCATAGCGCGGCATGAAAGTTTGCATCATCTCGACGCCACAGCACGCCAGACCAAAGGTCATCGGCCACAGCGACCCTGTCCGCGCCCAATTGACGAGCTTGTCCAATTTGGTGATGAGGAAGCTTTTATCAGCGAGCTCGTCAGAGAGCTCTTTGAAATAGACGTCGCTCGCACCGTCGGCCGTGCCGGCGTCCAGCTCCTGCGCTTGGTTCATCGCCCTACTCCCACTCCAAAGCGCCCTTTTTCCACTCGTAAACAAAGCCGACCGTGAGAATCGCCAGGAAAATCATCATTGACCAAAAGCCGAACATGCCAATTGCCCCGAGCGAAATCGCCCAGGGAAATAGAAATGCGACTTCAAGGTCGAAGATAATGAACAGCAACGCCACGAGATAGAAGCGCACGTCGAAGGGGCGTCGGGCGTCGCCCATCGCCTCAAATCCGCATTCATACGGAGATACTTTGTCGGGATCCGGATTCTGCGGCGCTGCGATATAGGACGCAGCGACGAGTACGCCGGTCAAACCAATCGCAATCACTAGGAAGATCAGGATCGGTAGGTACTCGCCGAGCAGCTCTTGAGCCGTCAACCCTGCCTCCCCGGCAAGCGTCGCAATCTGCGCGACGGTGGGACGGCCACGATTATAGTGCCGCGGATATCAGAACTAAAGATCGGTTTTGACCGAAAAGACAATTGGTTACGGCATATCTCTAAAAGTCGCGACTAATCGATGATCCGACGGGTGTCAATG
>CAUZWH010000374.1:0-3774 GCA_963583675.1 Alphaproteobacteria bacterium | reverse complement strand
CAGCCACCAGGCACCGACCAATTTTAAACTCTTGCACGTTATGCCGGTCGACGCCGAGCACACGCATGAGGTGCTCTATTGCTTCACGCTAAACGATCCGCCGAGCCAGGATGACGCCGACAATATAGATCGCTTCGCCAACATCGTTAACCTGCAAGATATTGATCCGATGGAAAAGCAGCAGGCTGGTCTGCACTCACGTGGCTACACGATGGGGCGTCTGATGGTTGACGAAGCGCGTTCCTGGCGCAGCGAGCACGCGGTTCACCACTTCAACAAGCTCATCTGGGAAGTCATCAACGGACCGAACTATACGTAGCGGGATCGGCCGCGCGCGCAACGGGTTCGCCGCCTAGGAGATTTACGATGCCGTCCGATTCCGCGCTCCGCTTTTCATCGGACCCAACCCGCTCGGCAACCTTGCCCGGTCATTATTATTACGACCCAGAGATTTTTGAGCGTGAGGCCGAGCAGATCTTCTACAAGAGTTGGCAGTTCGTGGGCTTCACCTTCGATCTGAAGGACCCCGGCGACTACATCACCGCCGATATCCTCGATCAGAAGATTTTCGTCGTCCGCGGCAAGGACGGGGCGCTGCATGCATTTTACAATGTGTGCATGCACCGAGGCCATGTGTTGGTGGAAGGTTGCGGCAACAAGACGATCTTCACCTGTCCGTTCCACGCCTGGTCCTACGATACCTCGGGCGACCTCAAGGCCGCGGGCAATGCAGAGAATGTCGCAGGCTTTCGGCTCGACGATTTTCATCTGTCCGGGGTGCGCGTCGACACGATGGCCATGCTGGTCTTCGTCAATCTCGACCCGGCCGCGTCATCGCTCGCCGACGAGGTGCCGGGTCTGCTCGATGACTGGCGCGAAAAGGTCAAACGTTTTGACAACGTAAAGCTCGCTTACACCCAACATTTCGATATTGCGGCTAACTGGAAGCTAATCTTCGATCAGAATGAGTGCTACCACTGCGCCTCGATCCATCCCGGCTTTGACACAATCACCGACACGCCGGATGTGTGGGTTAGCACTGAACATAAACGCTGGTTGACCCACCTGATGCGTTCGACCGAGAAAGTTCGCCAATTGCGGGTCGCCGAGAGCGAGAAACAGCACGATCCTGAAACCTGGCAGGACGATATCTACGTCTGGCAGATGTTTCCTAATCTGCTGTTCATCACCCACCAAGCTCCGGCAAATTTCAAAATCGTCCACGCCATGCCGGTCGCACCGGATCATTCGCACGAAGTCGTTTACTGCCTTAATTTCAACGACCCGCTCACGTCCGACGACGTCGATTACAACCTGACCTTTGCCAACGAGATTAATCCCCAAGACATTGCGCCGATGGAAAGCCAGCAGCGCGGGTTGCGCTCGCGGGGCTACTCGATGGGCCGGCTCATGATCGATCGGGAACGCACGTGGATCAGTGAGCACGCGACGCATCACTTCGACAAGCAGGTGTGGGAAGCCCTCAACGGCCCCAATTACTAGGCCTGATCAGCTACGCGGCTGACTTGTTGAGAGCAGGAGAGGGATCGATCGTTAGCGCGAACAAGACAGTCCGTTTCCGATTGCAACTGACCATCAGAGGTCCGATCTCCGTGGCCTCGATGCCTCCCACGGTATCCATCTGCTTAGCAAATTCGCCTGAAGCCAGTACCGGATAGCCGGTTTCGCCACATGCCTTTTCTATATAGGCAGTGGTGTTCAGCGTATCGCCGAGGTAAACGATCTCGCGGCGAACATCTCCCATTTCGCCAGAGATCACTGGCCCGCAATGGAGCGCTGCGTGGAGATCTGGCGCGGTATCGAAACGGCGTAGATAGTCCGCTTTCTGTTTTTCCAGCTTTTCGATTGCTGCAAAGCAATAGCGCGCCGCACGACCGTTTCGCAGACCCTCGCTGTGCAACCATGAAACGATGATCGTAGCGGTAGATCTCACCGCCATTCTCAAGGATCGGGTCGGTAAGATCGAAGAACACTTGATCGAGCAGTTCATGGAACCGCGCATTCCCAATGGTTTCGGCGATTTCGGCCGACGATGTGATATCAAGCAATAGAAATACCCGCTGCTCCTCGCGCGGCCGGTGATAGCGGCCCGAGACGAGCTTTCGCAAAATGGTAGGACCGAGCAGTCGGCTCAACTGGATCAGCACGCCGAGAAAGATGACGAACAGACAGGCCACCGCGAACTCATAGATTTGATGGTCAGCCGATATGAGCGTCGTGTCGCCTGGCCGTTGAGAGACAAAGCGTTCAACGCCGAAACCTACATATATGAAAATCACGTAGATTATTGAGCGGACGGCTGTAACCGCTCGAAATGAAAGTCCCTGCAGCCGTTTGCCCGCTGGACTCTGCATGAACAACGCTTCGAAAATCACAATCGGAGCAACGACGATGGCGCCGATCAAGGCGCCTTTGGCAGTACATTTCAAGCAGGCGATGAGAGAGAAATTATCGAGGTCGGCGACGCTTATGATAGTGCCGACGACAGCGCCGAGTAGGATGAAGCCAACCCCGTTCCTAAGCGCCGTTTTGGTTCGAGCGCGGATTCGCAAATGATCGCTCTACGTTTTATGAACCTAGATACTAGATTGGCATGCGCGTCGCGCGTTGCAAGATCGCACACCGCGTTGACCAGATCCAGACCATGGGCCACATTCACCGCGGATCCTCCGTACCACGAGGAATGAGACGAGGAATGACATGAGCGCGACCCCGAGACCCCCGTTTAAGAGCAAGTTCCATCCCGATCCGGAACTGTCCTACACCCTTCCCGGTTCCTACTACTGGGACCCGGATATTTTTGCGAAGGAGAGGGAGGAGATTTGGTTCAAAACGTGGGTATTGGCGGGCTATCTGCACGATCTCACCGAGCCCGGCGACTTCATAACGCGTCAAATCTTGGACCAGGAAGTGTTCGTTGTCCGCGGCAAGGACGGGGAGTTACGCGCCTTTTACAACGTGTGCATGCACCGCGGGCATGAGCTCCTTAAGGAAAAGGGCAACAAGAGGATCATTACCTGCCCCTATCACGCGTGGTCCTACGACACGGAAGGTAAACTCAAAGCGGCCGGCGGCGCTGAGGATGTCAGGAATTTTGACCATAACGAGTTCAGCCTGACGCCGGTACGCGTCGATACCCTGCTTAACATGGTGTTCGTTAGTCTTGATGATAGCGCGCGCCCGATCAACGAGGTCTATGCCGGCTTGGAAGAAGAAATCCGCGGTGTGATGCCGGAGTTTGACGACCTCAAGCTGGTGCGGACCGACCCCTATGCCTTCAACGCAAACTGGAAGTTCATCTTCGACGCGATGGAGTGCTACCACTGCCCCGTTATTCATCCCGAGGTGATGGGTGAGAACACCTATGTCGAGCTGAGTTTTGAAATTACCAACCACGATCGCTGGGCCCTCCACTTCATCCGTGGCAACCGTGATGTGATTAGTGGCAAGACGGAGGGGTCGGTGACTTACGATCTAAACCCCGATCAAAAATACCTCGACACCTACATCTGGTGGATGTGGCCCAACATCTATCTCGTCATCCACCAGGGCGATCCCAATTTCAAAGTTTTGTTCGGCATGCCTAACGACGTCGGCAGTTCGTGGGAAACCGTCGACAATTTCTTCACCAACGACCCGCCGACCGCGACGGATATCTCCAACATGAACAACTTCCGCGATCTGGTGCAGCCGCAGGATATTCCCCCGATGGAAGCGCAACAGCGCGGTGTGCACTCCCGCGGCTACACGCAG
>CAUZWH010000373.1:0-3786 GCA_963583675.1 Alphaproteobacteria bacterium | reverse complement strand
AATTTGCGAAGAGTTTTTTCCCGATCTGATCCGTGTGCCCGGCACATCGGCGTCACCAAATCGTCACTTGTGGATTTTGCTCCATTCTGACCTGGGCCGCACGGTTCGTTTCCGTCGATTCGTTGATTTCCTGGCAGCCGAACTGATGGCACTTCGACAGCGCATGCAAGGGGAGCTTTATCGGAAGATTTAGCATGCGCGACCCAAACCGGTCGCTCAAAACGGGGCGGCGCTGCTCCCTCACATGGGAATGCTCGACGAAGCGAAACGGCGGGCCCCAACAAGGGACCCGTTTCTCATTCGCCGACCGGTGACGCCTGGCCTTCATTGATCGGGTCCGTCGTAGAGCCAGGCGAGGCCGTCGTAGAACGCCTCCGGCGTGCGCTTTTGAAAGGTCCCGTTGCGCACCAGGCGCGCGCCGCCAGAGGCGTGAAAGAAATGGCCGAGCATCATTGCCGAGAGGGCAACCCGACCAGTGCGCACGAGCCGTTGGTCCTGATAGGCCAGGAACCCGGCCGCGAGATCGCCGTCGGCGGCGGCTACGCTACGCGCCAGACACACCGCGTCCTCCAGCGCCATGGCCGCGCCTTGGGCAAAATATTGCAACATTGGATGGGCGGCATCGCCGAGCAGGGTCGCCCGGCCGCTGGTCCAATTCTCGACCGGGTCGCGATAGCACAGGCTCCAGCGCCGCCATTCCTTGGGCTTTTCCAGAATTCGTAGGGGCCGCTCGGCAAAGCCGGCGAAATACTCCATTACCTCGTCACGGCTGCCGGCTTCGTTCATCACCCCGTACTCCTCGGATTTGCTGTGGAAGGTGATGACAATGTTGAACAGCTCGAAACTGCGCAGCGGATAATGCACGAGATGGGTGTTGGGGCCGCCCCACAAAGTAGCGGCGTTCCAGCGTAACTCCTCGGGCATGTCGTCGACCGGTAATACGGCGTGATAGGAGACGTGGCCGGAAACGGCGGGTTCGCCATCGCCGATAATGCGCTCGCGGATGTTGGAGCGCAGACCGTCGGCACCAACGAGCGCAGCGCCCTCGTAGCGATCGCCGGATCCGGCGATCGCGATCACCCGTTGGTCGGTCTGCCGGAAATCGACAATCCGGGTACCAGCAATCAAACGCACGTGCTCGTTGGAGCGACAGCCTTCGAGCAGAGAGTCGAGCAGATCGTGGCGGTGGATTACCGCATAGGGGTTGCCGAAACGCGCCCGAAAGTCTTCCTTGACCGGAATATCGGCGACTACCTCGTCGCTAACGAGATCCATCATGATGAGGCCATCGATAAACACCGCGTCATCGAGAATGCCGTCGCGCACGCCGAGACTGTCGAGGGCTTGAAACGCATTCGGCGCGAGCTGGATCCCGGCGCCGATTTCGCCGAATTCTCGCGCCTGCTCAAACACGGTCGATGAAATACCGGCTTGCGCCAGCGCTAGTGCCGCAGCGAGGCCACCGATGCCGCCGCCGCCGATGAGGATGTCGTTGTTACGGTTGTTCGATGGCATGGCAGGCGCGATGATACGTTATCGAACTAGCTCTAAATAGGGGTGGGAAGATGGTGGTTTCGCGCTTCGTCGCCAGTGACCTGGCACTCGACTCTACTATTCGTGCGGGTGACCACTGCGAGCGACCGGGGATCGAATATCAATCGTAATCGTCGCGCTCCCGGCTTCGGCGAAAGTCAGCGTGAGCGGGAATGTGCCACCCTCGCGTAGCCCATACTTCAACCCCATCAGCATGATGTGCATCGCGCCGGGCGCAAGCGCGATGGTTTTACCCTGAGCCACCTCGATCGCCTCGACGGGGCGCATCCTCATGATGCCTTTGTCCATCGTATGGCCGTGCAAGGCGGCGCGTTTTGCGACCGGGGTCGAGACCGCAATCAAGCGATCGTTCGCGGCACCGCGATTTTGGATCGTCAGATAGACGACGCCGGTTTTACCCGCACCAATGGTTGCCCGCGCCCATGGCGTAGCAACACCAATCTGGCCGATTTTGAACTCGTGCGCCGTCACCGAAGCAGCGACAACAAAGAAGAGGGCCAACGCGAGTGCGACCGCGATTGGACGAAAACGAAACACTTTGGGGCCTTATCAATGTTGCTGTGGAACAAAGTTCTTAGTACCACCAAGCGCAGAACATGATCAAATTCTGCGCCGCGTTGACAGGCTCAAAACCAAAATCCTTACGCCATCAACCGTGTGCAGCGCGACTTGCGCTTTGGCAACAATATTTCCGCCGTAGAGCCGTTAAGCTCTAGTTTTTGGGAGCTAGGCTGATTGAACCATGTTGAATAGCGATAGCGAGCCGGCTCAACCAGCTCTATCGGAGCGCCAGCGACGTCCCATTCTGTTCGCGGTGATGATGACGATTTTCATGCCGGCGATGGAAATAACCCTCGTCGCCACCGCGCTTCCCACAATCGCCACGGAACTCGGCGGATTCAATCTCTATGGATGAGTGTTCTCCGCCTTCATGCTCGCGCAGGCGGTAACGTCGCCACTGTACGGCAAGCTTGGCGATCTCTACGGGCGACGACGTACCTTGTTCGCCGGAGCCGCGATATTTCTTTTTGCCTCATTGTTGTGCAGCCTGGCTGCCAGCATGCTGCAATTGGTCGCCGCCAGAGCGCTGCTGGGTTTGGGCGCCGGCGCTATTTTGCCAATGGCATTGACGATTGTCGGCGACATCTATCCGGCACGGCGGCGAGCCCAGATCCAAGGCTATCTATCATCGGTCTGGGGCATCTCCGCCCTGGCCGGGCCGGCGCTGAGCGCCTTCTTTGTTACCTATTTTGATTGGCGGTTCGTGTTTTGGGTCAACCTGCCAATTGGCATCATCGCCATGACTATGATCGCAATCTACTACCGCGAGGAGATGCCCGAGCGCGAAGTTAATGTCGACGTCGCCGGCGCCTTACTGTTGGTGGTCGCGACCTCCACGATTCTGTATGGCTTGGTCCGGGCCCTCAACCTCACGCTGCCAGAATTTGGCGCGCTCGTCTTGATCGCAACAATTGCGCTCGCCCTATTCATACGCCAGGAGCGACGCGCCAAAGATCCGATGATGCCGCTCGAATTGTGGCAGCAACGGATTTTCACCGTCGCAAACGGCGCGATGATTACGCTCGGTGCGGCGACGGTCGGTGTGTTTGCGTTCTTACCCGCCCACATCCAGGGCGTGCTCGGCGCTTCGCCCACCGTAGTCGCGATCGGCATCGGCATTATCTCGATTGGCTGGTCGGTTTTCTCCGCTATCGCCGGGCGCATCGTCGTGCATTCGTCGCACCGATTGATCGTCGACATCGGCAGTGTTTCGATCACTGCGGGGATCGCGATGTTGGCGCTGGCGCCCGCCGACGCTAATCTAATGTGGATCTACGTGGCCGCGTTTCTGGTGGGCGCCGGTCTCGGCTTTTGCCACAGCCCGCTGATCGTGGCCGTGCAAACCTCGGTGCCCTGGAATCGGCGCGGAACCGCGACGTCAGCCACCATATTTTGCGGGCTCCTGGGGCAGGCGTTCGGTGCTGCCCTGTTCGGCGTGGTCATTTCGGAAACATTGTGCACCCGGGTTCCCAATGCCGATGAAATGGCGCGAACCATCCTTGATCCGGCGCGCCGAGACGCATTGACCCCTGTCGCCCTCGGACCGGTTGTCGACGCACTCGCCGACGGGCTGCATAACGTCTATGCGATCGCAACGATCTTCGGCGTCCTGGTTATTCTGTTTGCACTCGGCTTGCCCCGGCGCCTGCGTCCGGGTGGCTAGGTGTCGTT
>CAUZWH010000372.1:0-3787 GCA_963583675.1 Alphaproteobacteria bacterium | reverse complement strand
CCGCGCGCCGACGTTGTCACGCGCTCGCGGCTGACGACTTGGGCGCCGACAACAAGAATACGGCGGTCCCGCGTCGGGGCCTAGCCGTTGGCCTCCGGATTGACAGCAGCGGTAACGCCGATCTGCAGGTCCTGCGCCGTGCCGACCTGCGACCCGGCGACCAGCGCAAGAACGGACAGGCCGAGCATGAATCCGGTCAGCCAATTGGGGCTACGGCAAGGAATGATGTTGAAAATTGTTACGCAGGCCCAAATCGCGGCGCGCAGTTGCTTCGCGAAACCGAGCGGCACTCTGGCAGGGTTCGCCAATTTGTTTCAACAACTAATATCGCTTCGGCCGATGCGCGAGGCGGCACGCTGTACTTCGCGCAACGGGTTGTCGGGTCGGCTGAATTCTGGCGTATCCTGAACCGCGATGACCAATACTGTTGAACTACCGGACCGGGCGGTCGACCCAATAGAGACCGATCGCGTCGATCTCGCTTGCGCATTCCGTTGGGCGGTGCGGCTCAATTGGCACGAGGCGGTTGCCAATCACTTTTCGCTGCGGGTGCGCGGCAGCGGCACTCAATTCCTCCTGAATCCCCGCAACCGCCATTTCAGCCGTATCCGGGCCAGCGATCTCCAGCTGTTTGACGTCAACGATCCCGCGGCGATGTCACGCGACGATGCACCGGATGCGACAGCTTGGGGCTTGCACGGATCGATCCACCGCCACTGTCCGCAGGCCCTATGTGCGTTGCACCTGCCACCCGCCCTTCGCGACGGTGCTGGCCTGTCTCGCGGACAGCACGATGCCGCCCATCAATCAGAACTCGGCGCAATTCTTCAACCGCGTCGCCATCGATGACGCTTATGGCGGGCTCGCCTTTGAGGAAGAGGGCGAACGGTGCGCCGAGCTGCTCTCCGATCCGGCCGCCGCTCAACCGCCTAAGATCATTAATCGCCAAGCCGCAGATGCCCTTGCGGTTTATCCTCTCCGCCTATAGTCAGCGCCATGACACGTTCTTTTCTGAAGAGGCCAGCGCATGCGGCTTGAAGCACTCCTAGAGCCTCGCTCGATCGCCATATTGGGGGCATCGGTTAACCCCGGCTCGCTCGGCCATATGATCATCGAGTCGCTCGATGACATCGGCTATTCCGGTGAGATCTACCCGGTCAATCCCAAATACGACGAGGTCCTCGGCCACCGTTGCTACGCGTCGGTTGAGGACCTGCCCGAAGACGTCGATCTGGTGTCCTTCTGCATTGGCTATGTACGCATTCTTCCCGAATACGAGAAGATCGCCGCCAAGCGGGTCGGCGCCGCGGTCATCTATGACAGTGGCTTTGCAGAACTCGGCGATGATGGAATCGCGTTGCAGGAGCGGATTGTTACGCTCAGCCGCGAGGCCGGAATTGCCCTGTGCGGCCCCAACTGCATGGGCGTGCTCAACCCGCATAATCGCAGCCTCGCTTACCTGCAGCCGCTGAAAGATCCCGAGGCCCTGGCCGGCAATGTCGGCATCATTTCGCAGAGCGGCTCGGTGTTGATCGGCATGACGGTCGACGTGCGCCGCTTCGGCTACAGCCACGTTATTTCGTCGGGCAATGAAGCGGTGGTCAATGCCGCCGCCTATATCGAATGGCTCGCCGACGATCCCAAGACCGGCGTGATCGCGCTGTTCTCCGAAACCGTCCACGAACCCGAGCGCTTTGTCGCCGCCCTCGACAAAGCGGCCGACGCCGGAAAACCGGTGGTGGTCCTCAAGGTCGGCAAGAGTGCTCGCACGCGCTCGGCGATCACCACGCATACCGGCGGCCTCGCCGGCGAATCGCGCGTACTTTCAGAAGTCTTGCGCGCCCATCGTGCGATCGAGGTCGACGATCTCGACGAGATGACGGAAGTGTTGGCGATCTGTCAGGGAAGTCGCCGGTCTCAGGGTCGGCGCCACGCTGTCGTCACCGCGTCGGGCGGCCAGGCCGAGCTGATACTCGACCTCGCCGAGGACGTCGGCATCCATCTCGATCCGCTGCCGGCTGATTTGCGCACCGAAATCGAGGAGGTTGTGGGGCCGTTAATGGGCGATGGTAATCCGGTCGATGCCTGGGGCCATGGCGAATACGATATCAACTTCCCGCATACCTTCGATGCGCTCGGCCGTTCCGACCACTACGACACCATCTCTTTCGTCAGCGAGGGCATGGACGGGCAACCGATCGATAACGCCGAGCGCGTATTGGTCTATGCCCAGATGGTCGCCGACGCCGCCGATCGCTGGAACAAACCGTTCTATTACATGTCGATGCGCGCGGGCATCTTCCGCACCGACCACCAGAAGCTGCTCCGCGCCTCCGGTGTAGCGCTGATCGGCGGCACCCGTCAGGGCTTGCTTGCGCTCGACAAAGTCGCGATCTCCACCCTTGGTCCGGCGCCGGCCCGCGAGCCCGGTGTGCCGGCGGTTACCCATTTTGCTTTGCTGCTTAAAGATCAGCGCACAACGCTGCACGAAGTCGACGCCAAACGGGTATTGGCCGAAGCCGGCATTCCGGTTGTCGACGAACGCCTTGTCACCTCAATCGAGGAGGCCAGGGAGGCCGCCGCAACGATCCGTTTTCCCGTCGCCCTTAAAGTCGTCGCCGACGAGCTCGCGCACAAAACCGAACACGGATTGATCGAGCTTGGCATCAACGATAGCGACGCGTTGGCCGGCGCGTGGGGCGCTCTCGGGCAGCGCGTTGCGAAGATTGAAACCCAGCCGGACATCGCGCCCGATATCGCTGGAATGGTTGTGCAGCGCATGGTGGCCGGCGGCATCGAGGTTATCGCCGGTATTAATCGTGATCCCGACTTCGGTCTGGTCATGGTTCTCGGTCCCGGCGGTGTTCTGGTCGATGTGATCGACACGGTCGCATTGCGACCCCTGCCGCTGCGTCGCGGCGACGCCGAAGCGATGATCGACGAAACCGTTCTCGGACGGCTCCTGGCCGGCGCGCGGGGGCAAGCGGCCGACCGGGCCGCGCTCGTGCAGTTGATCTATGCGTTGAGTGACTTCGCCGTCGCCGTGGAACCTGACCTTGCTGAAATCGATCTCAATCCGATCAAGGTGTTGGCGGCGGGCGAGGGGTGCGTCGCGGTGGATGCCCTAATCGTACCTCGGCGTTAGGCGTCTTCGTGCAGAGTTGCGCGATCAGCGCAGTGGCTTCAATCTTTGGCCAAGCCGAACGCGACTCCGTCAGGAATTCCTAGCCGGCGAGGCCCCATGCTCTATCTCATCGTCAACATCGACAAGCCGGGCAAGAACGATGTCCGCCTCGCCAATCGTCCTGCGCAGCACGAATACATCGAAGACTTTCGCGACAAAATTATATTTGCCGGACCCACGGTCACCGAGGACGGCAGCCTGTCCACCGGCAATATGTTCGTTCTCGAAGCCGACTCCTATGACGAGGTCGTCGCTTTCACCAGGGGCGATCCCTATTTCAAGGCCGGCTTGTTCGATACTACTTTGATTCGACCGTGGACATGGACGTTCAACAAACCTGGATTGGATATCTGAAGGCAGGAGGGCAATTGTGAGCGATATCGCACAATCGCTGCCGCCGAATCTGGTGGTTGGGGGTGCTGGTCATACGCCGCTTTGCGCCGATTCGCTAATAAGCTCATCCCCTCACCCAACCCTCTCCCCGAGGGGCGAGGGCTTTGCCTCGCACGCAAATAGCTCCTTCGCCCCTCGGGGAGAGGGAGGGGGTGAGGGGGTATCGGAGATTGTTGGATATAGGAGAGTGTTGGATATAAGAGAGAGGGG
>CAUZWH010000371.1:0-3829 GCA_963583675.1 Alphaproteobacteria bacterium | reverse complement strand
TGTTGAACCGCGAAAAGCGTTATCCGAGAAATGGTAGTAAGTTCCGGTTCTACTACTGGCTCTCTGACGACGCTGATCTCGAGGAGCTGTTGGTCCGGCAAGTCGAAGATCAGGCGGCGTGATGGCTACGGAGCCGAGCCATTACCTGCACGAAGCAGCGCGCTTGGTGCAGGGTGAGCGTTCCCAGGACTACGGCGACGCCCACACCAACTTCGCAAACATCGCCGTCGGCTGGACGGTGTTGTTGAGGGCGGAGGTTACCCCGGAACAAGTTGCCCTGTGCTTGTCATGGCTGAAACTGGCTCGCTTGGCGTCGCCAACAATCAGCGATGAGGCTTCCACCGATAGCATTATCGATGGTTGCGGATACATAGCCCTCGCAGGATCGCTTAGATCGGGTTCGGGTCACTCTAGTGACGTTTGATCGCAACAACCCAGCGGGGGAGGCGCGCTGGGTTGGAGATAGGACTATGGAAAAATCAGTTAGTTCATTACCGGCGGAGACAGAGCCCGCCACGGCGTCACATCTTTTGGACGAGTTGTTGGTCCCTAAGGAAGCCGCCACTTTTTTGAAATGCTCGGTTTCAACACTTGCTCGGTGGCGTGGCGATGGGCTTGGCCCCAGGTACGTTAAATTGACCGAGCACCGGAAGGGTGCAGTTCGATACCGAGCATCCGATTTAAAGACCTATCTCGCTCGGTTCGTTCGGGAGGCCTCAAGCAAATAGACGTTACTAGGCATGACGGCGGCGGTCTCAGCTTGGGCCGCTGCCAGCCATGCCGGTTTTAATTCCTCGGCCGCGACCCTCTCGAACATAAATGCCTCGATGCGATTGGCTGCAACTTGCGCCGCGAGCGCCATATGCTCGGGCGAATAGTCGCCCTCGTAGTCCTCGGTGACGTCGCCGGTTTGGTCACCGGGCTCGTGCCCCACTAAGAATTTTCTCATTTTCGCCGGGTATCCGAGATCGCGGCAGACCCGGAGATAAGTGTTCCGGGTTGCGTGGAACCAGAATTTCGCTCCACCGGCTTCGCTGATTTCGGCAAACAGGTTGCGGCCGCCGCCATGGAATGACACGACCGGCCCGCTCGGAAGTTTTCCCGTACGCTTGTTCCCGGTGTCCGATGGGAAGATCCAATCGCACCCGTCCATCGTGTCCTCGCGCCTGCTCGCCAAAATCTCGCGGAGTTGACGCGTGAGATAGACGGTCAACGGTTTGTCGCCTTTAGCCGTGACGGAAAACGTCCCCGCGTCGCTGGAAATATCCGACCACCGTAAGCCGCAAACCTCGGAGCGCCGGAGACCCGAGAAAATCGCGAACAAGAGTACGTCGCGAGTCCGCTGCTTCGAGTCGGGGATTGCCGCTTCTATGCCGGCACGCCAACGGGGGAAGGCGAAGTCGGGTGAGTCGACCTTACGGCGCTTCTCCGGGTACAGCTTCCCACCGCCACGCTTCCAATCGATGAAGGGATTGCGAATGTCGTGCGCCACCATTTGCGGGCGGTAGACCGCGCCGAGAAATTTGACAACGCGGTTTGCCATCGTGGGGATGTCCCGCATGGAATTGTGAAGTGCACGGACGTCGTCGTGGGTGATTTCGTCGAGGCGTAACTTCTTAAACCGCTTGAGGTGGCCGTCGACATAATATTGATAGTCACCCGTGGTTCGCTCGCCGCGCTGTTTGAAATCGATGAACGCCGTCGCTGCTTCGCCAAACGTGGGGATTTCCGTTAGCGCTCGAACCTTGGCTTTAGGGTCGATGCCGTTCGCCAATTGGGTCGCATATTCGCGGGCAATTCTGCGGGCGGTCGCGACGTTCATGTTGGGGAAGTAGCCGATGGTGAAGGTCTTCGGCGGTGACCTCGATTTGCCCTTCATCCGCCCCATAAATAGGAATGTTTTTTTAGGCCCTTTTCCAACCTTTGACTGTGGTTGAAGCCGCACTCCGAAACCGGGTTGAGCCGCGTCCCATTCGATGAACTGTTTGTCGCGTTGCTCTAAGTCATCGACTAAGGAGTTGTTGAGCTTCTGGCGCATTGTGGCTCCGGTTCAAACAGCAACTCAAACAGCAACTATTTGCTATACGGTAATAAACCTTGCACGACTATAGAGTCATGCCGTAGGCCAAACGTCCAGTGTTTATGCGGGTTTCGAGAGTATGTAGGTGAACGTGGGGGACGGTGGAGAAAGATAGGTTAGACCAAAAACACTATCTTTTAATCAGAGGGTCACAGGTTCGATCCCTGTCGCGCCTACCACTCACTCGGACATGACCCAATCTTAGTAAACGCGGGATGCACGATCCGACCGCCGACTCTGCGTTCGCCCGCGCACGCGTCGAATCGCCCCGATTGTGGTAGTAGAGTGCGATAGCGAACGAAGCGAGGACCAACCCCTTGTACAAGATCGGCATCGACGTCGGCGGCACCTTCACCGATATCGTCGTGCAAGATGATATTGGGGCGTTGTCGCAGGGCAAGGTGTCCTCAACGCCGGGCCAGGAATCCGAAGGCGTGCTTGCGGCGCTCACTCTAATGGGCGATCGGGTCGGCGAAGCCCTACCGGATTTCCTCAGCCAGACCTCGGTTATCAATTTTGGCACCACCGTCGCCACCAACGCCATGCTGCAGCACAAAGGCGTGCCAGTGGCGATGATCACTACGGGCGGTTTCCGCGATATTGTCGAGCTCCGGCGTGGCTATAAAGAAGTGCTGTTCGATATCCGTCTGGCACCGCCACAAGCGATCGTGCCGCGACAGTGGCGCCTCGGCGTTGCCGAGCGTATTGGCGCCGAGGGCGAGATCATTGTGCCGCTCGATGAAGGCGAAGTACGCGCTGCGGCCAAATCTATTAAAAACGATAATATTCAGTCAATTGCGATATGTTTCTTAACCTCGTACCTGAACTCTATTCACGAACGCCGTGCGCGTGAAATCGTTAACGAAGTTCACCCCGAAGCGGCGGTCTATCTGAGCTCGGAAGTGCTGCCCAAGGTGCGCGAATACGAGCGCTTTAGTACCACTTTGGTGAATGCGTTCATAAGTCCGTTGCTGCAGAGTTACCTTGATGATCTGATGGCCAAACTCCGCGGCCAGGGCTTCACGCAGCAACTCCTCGTCATGCAGTCCAATGGCGGCAATGCAGCGCCTGAATTTGCCGGCAAGCTCGGTTGTGCGGCGTTGCTATCGGGTCCGGCAGGCGGGGTCGCAGCCGCGAGCCGCCTGGGCGAGGCCTGTGGCTCACCCAGCGTTATCGGCGTCGACATGGGTGGCACCAGTTACGACGTGTGTCTGATCCGCGACGCGACCCCCAACACGCGCAGTAATTCGTGGTTCAGCCGCCATCACATCGGCCTGCCGATGCTCGACATCCACACCATCGGCGCCGGCGGTGGCTCGATCGCCTGGGTCGACCCCGGCGGGGCCCTGCTGGTCGGTCCGCAAAGCGCCGGCGCCCGGCCAGGGCCGGCGTGTTATGGCTTTGGCGGCCGCGACGCCACGGTCACCGATGCGTTCCTGCATTTGGGCTATCTCAACCCGGCGTTTTTTCTTGGCGGCCGCATGCAGATCGATGCTGATGCCGCGCGCGATGCGATCGTGCGCAATATTGGCGACCCCCTCGACATGGACGCCGACGAGGCCGCGTTCTCGATCTTCCGTATCGTCAATAACAACATGTCGAACGGGATCCGTTACGTATCGGTTGCCGAAGGCCACGATCCCCGCGACTTTGCGCTGATGTCGTTTGGCGGCGCCGGCAGCGTCACCGTCGGCATCCAGGCGCGTGACCTCGGTATTTCGCGCATTCTCGTGCCACGCATGGCTTCGG
>CAUZWH010000370.1:0-3862 GCA_963583675.1 Alphaproteobacteria bacterium | reverse complement strand
CTGGGGCAACGCAGACCCTGCCATGCCTATGCGGTGGCGTGCGTGTAGGGGGCTAAAGTCGCTGCATCGGCCCCCGGATTGGCTAGTCGATTAAACACGGCCAGCGAGCTTTCAATCTCCGCGCGCGAAATATCGCGAACGACAAACACGATTCGAGACTGCCTGTTGTCATCCGGCCAGCGCTCCAAGTGGGTCGGCGGATGAACCACGTGCTGGACGCCGTTAATGACAACTGGCGCGTCCATCCCGATTACACTGAGCATCCCTTTGACTCTTAGAACTCGTTCGCCGTGACGATTGAGCAGCATCGTCATCCAAATGCCGAACGCGGTCCAATCCAGCGGTCGGTCAAACCGCATGCAGAACGACGACACCCCGTGGGTGTGATCATGATGCGTTGGATCGTCACCAACCTCGGCGCCGGCAAGCCAGCGGTCGACCTCGGCCCCTTTCGCCTCGCTGTCGAATGCATCGTCGATCAACAACAGCTCGGCGGCCGTGTTGTCCGCAGCATGATAGATCGGCGACGCACGGTTGAGCGCGATGAGGCGAGCCTTCAGATCCGCGACGTCAGGATCTTCGCAAAGATCGGTCTTGGTGATAACGATGCGATCAGCGACAGCAGCCTGCTTTACGGACTCAGGAAATGAATCGAGCTGGCTCAGACCGTTCACCGCATCGACGACCGTGATGACATTGCCCAAACGGAAATGGTGCTGCAGGACCGGTTCGATCAAGACGGTGTAGGCGATCGGGACAGGGTCAGCGAGGCCCGAGGTTTCAATCACGACGCGATCAAAAGGCGGCATATCGCCGCGCTCGCGCTGGGCAAACAGATTGTGCAATGCCTCTTGCAGATCGCCGCGAATCGCACAGCATACGCAGCCATTTTCCAGCAACAAAACGCCTTTGGTCACCGAACTCAGCAGGTGATGATCGAGTCCGACTTCGCCAAACTCATTGACCATTACAGCAACATTCTTCAAGTGCGGCGACGCCAGCAAACGACGCAACAACGTGGTCTTGCCGCTACCCAGAAATCCTGTGACAACATTGACCGGAATGAGAGCGTCGTATCCGGCCATCAGCTCGCTTGCATCGTTTGACGCTCCAAACCATCGAGGAGCTTGGCATCGAGCGGATCGCACTCTTTTTTAGACATCGTTTCTGCTGCCGCCCAAACCTCGGTTAAGTTGTTTACAAGGGCGGTTTGGCCGGTGTGGCTACGTAGAACGAAGGAGCCCGGCGCCCAATCCGACAGCGAGAGGCCATAATGCTTGAGCACTTTGTTAACGAGATTGGTGCGGGCCTGCTGCTCGCCTGCGATCGTCGTCGGGGCAGCCGCTCGGAACGCGTCGGGATTACTCGACGTGTCGGTCCAATGACCGCGTCCACCTAGTACGCCGCACAGGCTGCACATCGCCGATGATCCCGTCGCAAAAGGGTTGCTGCTGCAGACCTACTCGGCCGCGACGGCTTCACCAGTGTTGCGCGGATGACGGGCCCGAAAATCATTGGCAATTTCGTTAAAGGTGCAGAAGCGAACGCCGGTATGGCTCGAGATATAGTCGAACAGCCGCTCCAGCATTAACAGCACCTGAGGTCGTCCCGACACATCCGGATGGATCGTCATCGTGAAAACGGCGTACTCATACTCGCGATAGACCCAATCAAACTGATCGCGCCACAAATCCTCGATATCCCTAGGATTGGCAAATCCATAACTGTTGGGGGCCGATTTTATGAACATCATCGGCGGTAGATCGTCGGTATACCAACTGGCCGGGATATCGACGAGGTCGGTTTCCACACCGCGGACGAGCGGCTTCATCCACTCGTGCGCCTGTTTGGAGTAGTCGATCGGGGTCCAGCTATCGCCGACTCGGACGTAGAACGGGATGAAATCGTGGTTCATCAGACTGTGGTCGTAGTTGATGCCCTTCTTGATCAGGAGTTCGTTGGTTACGGGGCTAAACTCCCACCACGGCGCGACGTAACCCTTTGCCGAATGGCCGGTAAGCGTACCGATCAGGTCGATGCATTTGTCGAGCACATCCTCTTCCTGCTGGCGCGTCATTGAAATGGGGTTCTCATGCGAGTAGCCGTGCAGGCCAATTTCATGACCCGCATCGAACACCTCTTTGCACTGCTCGGGAAAAGTTTCTATCGAGTGGCCGGGAATGAACCACGAGGTTTTGATACCGAAACGATCGAACAGGTTTACTAGCCGGGGGGTGCCAACCTCGCCCGAAAACAGGCCCCGAGAAATGTCGCATGGCGAATCTTGACCGCCATATGAGCCGAGCCAGCCGGCAACCGCATCCACGTCGATGCCGAAGGCGCAAAGTATCTCCTTACGACCGCTGCCCGATGTGTGCGCACCACGCGATGGACCACCGCTCGGCCTGCGTGCCGCGCCTGAAAACGCGGGTCGAGGTTGGTAGTGGTCGCCTCGCTGGGCCCGAACGATTCCGGTGCCGCCGCCGGTCGCACGCCGAACTGCGAATTGATCTCTCATCGTACCCTCCCGTTACTTGATTGGCCGTCGACGCAAAGCGCCGAGCTTTGTTCAGTGTGATAGCGGCGGTGTAGCGGTGAATCAAGCGACGAAGATTGCTATGATTGCGATTAGTGCTCGCAATTTGCGCTTTCTGGGAGGTAGGGATGGCTGACTGGCGACAGGAGACCCACGACGACTACAAGCGCAAAGGCTTTGCCGTCAGCTGCGGCTATGGCACTAATCCCGCCCTGCTGGTTATCGACTTTATCAATGGCTTCACAGATCCGACGACACCGTTGGGCGGTGATTTCTCCAAGGAAATCGCGATCACGCAGGACCTGTTGGCCGCTTTTCGCGGGGCTGGCCTGCCGGTCATTTTCACAACAATCGCCTATGAGAGCCACTACCGCGACGCTGGAATGTGGATCAAGAAGGTTCCGTCGCTGGAAATTCTGCTCAAGGGAACCCGCATGGTTGAGGTCGACGATCGCATTCGACCGGAAAATGGCGAATACGTAGTCGAAAAGAAATTTGCGAGTTCGTTTTTCAAAACCGATCTCGAGAGTTACTTAAACGCACGTGGAATCGACACTGTGATCATGGTCGGCTGCACGACGAGCGGTTGCGTGCGTGCATCAGCAATCGATTCGATCTCATGCGGATATCACACCATCGTGGTTGCCGAGGCGACCGGTGATCGGGCACAAGGCCCGCACGAAGCCAACCTGTTCGATATCGAAGCCAAATATGGCGACGTTGTATCGCCGCGCGAGGTGGTCGACTATGTCGGTTCGGTGACCAGTGCGGGCGGCTATGCGCAGAAAGTACAGGATGACTTTCAGCGCTGGTGGAACAAACCGACCGTACATGCATAAACCTTTGCCGAAAAAGGGAATTGAGTATGGCTTCTGAGCGAGATTCCTCAATGTCGTCCGCGTTCGACGACATGCTCGAACAAAACCGGAAAGAGCTCGACGGAATGTATTCGGGCTCGACGAGAAGCTCCGAACCGTCACGCGCGCCCTCGGAAGCGCGCGGACCATCCTTTCCAGATTCCGATTTCGAGTCGCGCACGACGGATCAAGCGCCGCCCGCGCGTTCGATGGTGCAACAGCTTAACTTGCGCTTCGGCGACAAGTGGCGATACGAGATCACAAACCGACAGCGAGATGGTGATGAAGTCGTCGTCCTGTGTAAATTGATGCTGTCCGATCAGCGCGTCGCCAAGGCCCAGTTTGGTCGCGCGCGAATCCGGCGCGCCGGTAGCGGATCTTCGGTCCAGGGTAGTGCCGGCGGTGTTTCTTTTTCGCTCGGTGCAAGCGGTACCAACTCGCTGTCTGGTGATACCGAGGACGCCCCCTA
>CAUZWH010000369.1:0-3878 GCA_963583675.1 Alphaproteobacteria bacterium | reverse complement strand
TTGCCTGGCTGGTCCAGCATTCGGAGAAACGCGGTCGTTCGCTCGGCGTCAGCGGGCTGTTCGGTTCACTGGGTACTGCCGCGGCTGCCATCGTCGCGGGAACCCTGGCTGACCTGGTCAGTTGGCGGGCGGCCTTCATCGTTCCCGGCATCCTGGTAATGGCGCTGGGCGTCGTTTTTCTTTTCTATATGCAAGCCGGCGTAATCGGCGACCATGATGCCGTCGTCAAAGACCGCGAACCCGAACCTTCGGCCGGCGAGATGAAGCGTGCCTTCATCACGCTGTTGATGACCGTTGTCTGTGTCGGGATGATATTTCAGGGAACCACTGTGGTTTTGCCGAAGATATTCAGCGAGCGATTGCTTGCCGGAGTCCCCGATAGCGCAATGACCGCAGGTTTTCTGGTATCGCTGGTTTATCTCTTCGCGGCCGGGGCACAGATAATCGGCGGCGAACTCGCGGATCGGCTGCCGATCAAACGAGTGTATCTGGGTGCACAGCTTTTCTTGCTGCCGGTTTTGGTCGCCGCTTTTCTCGCGCACAGCTATTGGATCGTTGTGTTCGCCATTCTGCTGGTGTCGCTTAACACCGGCGGGCAATCGGCGGAGAACATGTTGGTCGCGCGATATACGCCGCTGGCTTGGCGGAGCCGGGCTTTTGGCGTCAAGTTTCTGTTCAGCCTCGGCGTCAGTTCACTTGGTGTCGCGTTGGTGCCGTTGGTCTACGGAATATATGGATCTGTTGGTCCGATTTTCGTTTTCTTTATGGGCTTTGCAGCGGTCGCGGCGATCTGCGCCGCGTTCATCCCGAGCCCGGCGCAGCCAGCCAAACCTGCCGCCATCGCGCCGGCTCCCACGCCGGCAGAGCCGGGCACAGGCGTCTCGCGTGTTCAGGCCGCGCGCAACGCTTGATCAAGGTCGCGGATCAGGTCTTCGACGGTCTCCAGTCCGATCGATAGACGGACGACATCGGGCCCGGCACCGGCGTCGACAAGCTGTTCCTCGTTAAGCTGACGGTGGGTTGTCGAGGCCGGGTGAAGGACCAGGCTGCGGGTATCGCCGATATTGGCGAGATGCGAAAAGATCTCCACGCTTTCGACGAGATTGACGCCGGCCTCGAAGCCGCCTTTCAAACGGCACGTGAAGACCGCGCCGCAGCCCTTCGGCAGGTATTTCTGCCCGAGGTCGTAATACGGGCTCGTCCGTAGTCGCGGATAAGATACCGACGCGATTTTGGGGTGGCCATTGAGGAACTCGGCCACCTTGAGCGCGTTTTCGGAATGGCGTGCCATGCGAAGCGGCAGCGTTTCGATCCCGGTAAGAATTAGAAAAGCGTTGAACGGGCTGAGCGGTGCGCCGAGGTCGCGCAAACCAACGGTGCGCGCCGCGACGCAAAACGCCATCGAGCCGAAGGTCTCGTAGAAGGTCAGCCCGTGATACGACGGTGCCGGTTGGCTCAAGCTCTGAAATTTGTCGTTTTGGGCCCAATCGAAGCGGCCGGATTCAACGATGGCGCCACCCACCGAGTTGCCGTGTCCGCCGAGAAACTTGGTCAACGAGTGGACGATCAGATCAGCGCCCCAGTCAAACGGGCGGCACAGATAAGGCGTTGCCATGGTGTTGTCGACGATCAGCGGAATACCGGCATCATGCGCAATCGCGGCGACCTTCTCGATGTCGACCACAATGCCGCCCGGATTGGTAAGGTTTTCGACGAAAATGGCTTTGCACTTTGGTGTTAGCGCGTTGCGAAAGTTTTCAGGATCAATCGGGTCGACCATATGCGCCGTCCACCCCATCTTGGCGAAGCTATGGGTGAACTGGGTGATTGACCCGCCATAGAGCTTGTCGGAGGCGATGAACTCGTCGCCGGCTTCGAGCAGCGTATGGAAAAGCAAGAGTTGCGCGCCGTGGCCCGAGCCCGCGCAGAGGCCGGCGGCGCCGTTTTCTAAACCGGCGATTCGTTCTTCGAGAACGGAAACCGTGGGATTGGTGAGCCGTGAGTAGATATTGCCGAACGTCTGCAGGTTGAACAGCGACGCCGCATGGTCGACATCGTCAAACACATATGATGTGGTCTGATAGATCGGCGTCGCGCGGGCACCGGTGGTCGGATCGGGCGCCGCGCCAGCATGGATCGCCAGAGTCTCGAAGCCATACTCTTCGGCGTCGGCTTCGATATCGTCCCAGCTTGGGGGAGCCGCGTCGTTCATCGGTTTGCCTCGCTTACGTGCCGCAGGATCTTGGCCAATCTGAAACAATCAGATTCGTTTGCCGCGCTTACTGCTAATCACCCGGGTATTGACTCCGAGCCAGCCGATCTCGCCACTAAGCCGACCGTATTCGATCTTTGGGCAGCGATTCATGATGACCTTGAGGCCGGCCTGTTCGGCCCGCGCCGCGGCGGCATCGTTGCGCACGCCAAGTTGCATCCACAACACTTTGGCGCCGATCTCGATCGCTTCTTCTGCAATTGGCGGCACTGCCTCGGATCGACGAAAAACCTGAACCATATCGACGGGATCGGCAATCTCCCTGAGATTGCCATAAACGGTTTCGCCAAGGATGGTGGATCCGGTTTCTTTCGGATTTACCGGGATCACGCGATAGCCCTTTGCCTGCAGATATTTCATGGCAAAGTAGCTAGGCCGGTTCCAGTTTGGACTGGCGCCCACCATGGCGATCGTCTCGACGCGTTTAAGAATCGCGCGGATTAGATTGTTGGAATAACTGTCGTGGTGGGCGAGGTGGGCGTCACCGTCAACCGTCACGTCGCTCATCGCCCTTCCCATCGCGGCGCGCGCTTTTCCAGGAACGCATCGATTCCTTCTTCAGCGTCATGCGCGAGCATGTTGCGCGCCATGGCTTCGGCGGCAACGTCGTAGGCTTCGCCGACCTCGAGGTCGATCTGGCTATAAAATGCGCGCTTGCCGATAGCGATCGCAAGCGGCGATTTTTCCGCGATCTGCGTGGCCAGTTCAAGGGTTTCCGCTGCGAGTCTATCGTCGGCGACGACGCGATTAATGAGCCCGAACTCAGCCGCAGTTTCGGCGTCGATCGCGTCGCCGGTTAGCAACATTTCCATCGCCCGCTTGCGGCCCACATTCCGGGTTAATGCGACCAGCGGTGTTGAACAAAAGAGGCCGATGTTGACGCCCGGCGTGGCAAACGCGGCCGATCGCGCTGCAACCGCAAGATCGCAACTCGCGACCAACTGGCAGCCGGCGGCGGTGGCAATCGCGTGCACCTGTGCAATCACCGGCTTGGGCAAGTCGACGATCTCTTTCATCAAACGACTTGAGAGCGCGAATAGCGACTTGTAGTAGGCCTCTTCCGGGTTTGCGCGTAGCTGTTTCATGTCATGGCCGGCGCAAAATGCCGGGCCAGTGGCGGCAATGATGACGACTCGAACCGTTTTATCGGTCGCGATCACATCGAACTCGTGCAGCAACCGGTCCAGCATCTCGCGCGAGAGCGAGTTCCGGGCGGGCGGTCGGTTCATCGTCAATGTGGCAACGCCGTCCGAATCCTCGCGCAGAAGTGTCGATTGATTTGTTGTTGAAGTCACTGTTTGGCGCCTTGCGATCACGTATGCTTTGAACAAACATAGCGTGGTTGCAGTGGCTGCGCCATAAACCCTCGACTTCCAAGTCGACTAGCGACCGCGACGGGAATGAAGCTATGAGTAAGATTTCGGTTGAAGATTTCGAGGCCATTCGCAGGGAACAACTTCCGTTCACCGTTAATTTTCCGGCTCGGGCTGAGCGAATCGATACCGGCGAAGCAATCTTTCGTTTGCCATATAGCGATGGTTCGTTGCGGCCCGGCGGGACGATCAACGGGCCGGCGATGATGGCGTTGGCGGATATGACCATGTAC
>CAUZWH010000368.1:0-3887 GCA_963583675.1 Alphaproteobacteria bacterium | reverse complement strand
TGGATAATATATTGTCCAATCATGGTATTTCAAGTAAAATATTACCCGAACGGCCCAGATCCTTGTCAATTTTCGCTGATGGCCCTGGCGACTTGGCAGACTATCCGATCCGCGAACTTGCAAAGTGGGCCGGACGCCTTTCAAGTCTCACTGTCGACAACGCCGTCCTTACCGAAGAAAGTCTTTGCGTCGCGCTAACCGTGCGAAGGGTTTCAGTGCCTCGCTAAGAAATCGAACGCCGCCGCGATAAACTCTTGCGGGTATTCGAGCTCGGGCATGTGATTGCATTCTTCGAACGTCACTTTCTCGACGTTGGGGAAGCGGGTGTAGTTCTTTTCGATAATGTCGATCGGCGCGCGGACGTCCTGGCGCCCGGATAAAATCAAAACCGGCACCGGGATATCCTCGGCCCGGATCTTCACCCGATCGTCGCCTGCGAACTCAATAATGCCTTCGCCAATGCGGGTATAGGCCTCGAGCCGGTCGGGCAGGGCGTAGGCGGTGGTGTGCACTAGCGCGATGTCGGGCGGTGACGCCTCGCGATGGAAGCAAATGTTGCCGAGCCGGTTGATGCATGACTCCCAACTCACGTCGCGCATCGCTTTGCTGCCGTTCGCCATCGCCGCGCGAATCGTGTCGGGATTGGGCGTCCCCAGGTCGGATACCACGGTTGCGCTGCCGACCAGTATCATGCGGGTAATTTGACGCGGCCGGTCGTTGTGAAGCAGGCAAGACAGCACGCTGCCGAGTGAGCTGCCAGCCAGTGCGCACCTGTCGATTCCCACGGCATCCATAAATTTTCCGAGGTAGCGAATCAGGTGGGCTTGCGGCGGCTCGCCGCTAAAGTCGACCCAATCGCTCAACCCATGCCCGAGCAGGTCGGGCGCATAGACGGCATAGCGCTCGGCCATGGGGTCAATCGTTCGGGCCCAGGTGTCGGCGCTGGCGCCGAAGCCATGGATCAGCAGCAGCGGTTCACCTTCACCTTCGTGGTAGTAGCGGATTTTGGCGCCGTCGACGTCGGCAAAAGAGACTTTCACCGGCGGTCACGCGTTATTTGGAAAGGAACGCGCTTACGGTGTCGATAAATTTCTGCGGATGTTCGATCTCCGGCAAATGGCCGCAATCGTCGAAGATATTGACCTCGGAGCCGACGATGCGTTCGTGGTTGCTGATCACCACGTCCGAGGGAACCCGTACGTCATCGCGGCCGCAAATGAACAGCGTCGGCACCTTGATGTTCTCCGGACGGATCCGTGTGGCATCGTCGTCGGCATGATCGATGATGCTCTCGCCGATCGCCAGGTAGGACGACAAGCGATCGTCCTGGGCATAGATCGTCACCTGGATCAGGGCGATGTCGGTCGGTGATTTCGCCGGATCGTGGCAAATGTTCGCCATCCGGTCGATACACGATCGCCAGGTAGCGTTGCTCATCGCTTTCGAACCGTTGGCCATCGACGCGCGCACGGTGTCCGCACCCAGGGTGCCAGCATCGGTCACCGGGGTATGAATACCATCGAGGATCAAATGCGTGACTTGATCGGGACGTTCGAAATAGATCAGTGGCGCCAACACGCCGCCGAGCGAACTTCCTGCTATGGCGCAGCGCTTAATGCCGACCAGGTCCATGAACTTGACGAGATGGCGCGCCATAAATAGCGGCGCACCAACCGCGCCGGGGTCTTTGAAATCTGTAAATCCGTGACCAAGGATATCGGGCGCGACGACCGTGTAGTGCACGGCCAGCGGATCAATGACCCGCGCCCACGCATCGGCGCTGATCCCGTAACCATGGATGAGCAGCAGCGTGTCGTCGCCGCTGCCCTCGTGGATGTAACGCGTACGAATGCCGTCAACGTCGACGAATGAAACTTGCATTGTGGCCCCCCTTACAAATATTTACACCGCTCCGGGCACGACGGCTCCCGCGAGCGGCGACAGACTAGCGCATTTTGGTCGCTCGGGAAGACTAGGGTCGCCGCGCGATCCAGATTTGTTCCTTACCGTGGCCCGGCGGGGCGAAGCCAAAATCCGAGAACTGCGCCTCGATCTCAAATCCGCACTGTTTGATCAGATCGCGCATCTCGTGCTGATGAGTCCAGCGTAGCGACCATGATGTAGATTCGGCATCGACCGTCTCATCCGCCTGGTTGATCTGCTCGATGAGGATGGTTTCGGTCGATACCTGACCCGACGGATCGCTCTCGCGAGCAACCAACGTTCGTCGAATGCGATGGCCGGATGCGGGGTCGTCGAACGTCTCGACTGCGGGCAGTTGTTGACCATTGGCCGCACTATACGTCGCGTCCGGCTCGATCAGGGTTAGCACCAACCCGCCGCCTGGCGACAAATGGGCGTAGATGTTTTCGAGCGCGGTCTGCTGCTCGTAACGGGTTGTCAGGTGTTGGAACGAGCTTCCTGGCACAATCACGGTGCCGAAGGCGCGCTTGAGTTTTAGATCAACCATATCGGCTCGAATGAAGGTAATGCGCTCGGCGACGGCAGCGGTATAACGTGATTGTTTGTATTCTGCCAATTCGAGCATGGTCGCCGAAAAGTCGATGGCGACGATGTCGTAGCCAGCTTCAGCTACCGGCCACGTGATGAGACCGGTACCGGCACCCAATTCGAGCACGGGCGCGCCGAATTTGTCGGTATAACCAACGAAGAAATCGGCGGCGGCAGCGGCAGCTTTACCATAGACAAGATCGTAGGATCGCGCGCCCAAGCCACCGCCCGCATAGTAGGCGCTGGTTTGTTTTAGCCGCCGTTGGCTGTCGCGTGACAGGCTGGATTTTTTCATGCTCGTGCTGTGTTGCCTCAGCTTTGGTATTGGTGCTCGCCCGATGCTAACCTTTCCAGCATGGGGTTGGATCCTAATAACTCTATCGGGAGGAAGTCATGGCTCTTACTGAGAACACGAATGATTCGCTTAGCCGCAACGTTGCGGGGGCACGCGGACCCGTCAACGAAGCCCGCCATGTTCCTGGCCACATCTACACCTCGCCGGAAATCTTTGAACGCGAGAAAGACTCGTTCTTCATGCAGGATTGGCTGTGCGTATGCCGTAGCGAAGAGCTTGCGAACGTCGGCGACTATCTCACGCTGCGCGCGATGGGGGAGCCACTGGTTGTTGCCCGCAGCCAAGCTGGAGAGCTCAACGCATTTGCTAATGTTTGCGCGCATCGCGGTGTTGAAGTCGCCACGGGCGAAGGCAACACCCAGGAATTCAGCTGTCCCTATCATGGGTGGCTCTACGATCTGACCGGTAAGCTGGTCGGGGCCCCCTACATGAAGGAGGCGGAAGGCTTCGACCCCGCGAAATGTCGCCTCAAACCGTTGGCGCTCGAGGAGTGGGCGGGTTGGGTATTCATCAGTTTCAATGCGTCCCCGAAACCATTTGCCGAAGTCATCGCGCCGTTTGAAGAGGCGTTCGCACCAATCCGCCAGGCCGATCTTCGCGTCGCCTATCGTTTCGATGTCGAGCTCGAGTGCAATTGGAAGTTCATCTACGAGAACCTCCTCGATACCTACCACGTCGGCGTGCTGCACTCTTCGACCATCGGGGCATTTTACGAAACCACCGAAAACAAGAACCATTATGGCACAAGCGGTGCCTTCACCGCTGAATACAAAACCAAAACCCAGGCACCCGACGGCATTCCCTTGTTCGGAATGATCCCGTGGCTTGCCGAGCGTGGCGACAACTTCGCGATGAACGGTTATTTGCCGCCCAACATGTCGCTGTTTGTTCGCTGCGATAACGTCAATAACTACACGACCTGGCCGTTGGGACCGGACAAGTGCCTGATCCGTTGCTACCACCTGATCGCGCCGGACTTCTTCGACGATCCTGACTACGAGTCGAAGATTCAGATCTACCG
>CAUZWH010000367.1:0-3895 GCA_963583675.1 Alphaproteobacteria bacterium | reverse complement strand
GTTTACGATGGGCTACTTAATTGTTTCGATCTGATGTCTCGTTGCATTGCCCAGTGACGATGACCGGTGCCGTTGCCTATGTCCTCGACCGCCACGCACCTGCGGCCGTGCGGGATAAATACCTCCATCATCTCATACGCACCGACGGCCAAGCGCTCACGGGTGGCACCTGGGCCACGGAGCATCACGGGGGTAGTGATATTGGGGCAACAACGACCTCGGCCCGCACTGATGGCGATCATATTCGCCTCAACGGGATCAAGTGGTTTGTCAGTAATGTCAACGGCGGTATCGGGTTGGCGACCGCGCGCCCCGAGGGCGCGCCGCCTGGTACCGCGGGTCTCGTCCTATATCTCGTGCCGAGCTACCTTGATGATGGCAGCGTCAATCCCATGCGGATCCGACGCCTGAAAGACAAACTTTGTACTTGTGGAGTCCCAACCGGCGAGATCGACTTAATTAACACCTTTGCGGTGGAAGTCGCCCCGCCGCCGGAAGGATTCAAGTTGACGATGAAGGCACTGGAGATAAGTCGCATTCACAATGCCATGGCTTCGGTCGGGCTGCAGCGACGAGCTTTCCTCGAAACCGTGAGCTACGCCACGCATCGACAAGCTTTCGGCGAAACAATTGTGGCTTACCCAATGGTCCAGGACGAGATCCTCAATATGCTCGTCGAACTCGAAGCTGATTGCGCACTTGCATTTGAAGCGGCGCGTGCGTTCGATGCTGAACGTGGCGACGAAAACCTGCACCCGTGGCTTCGGCTCGTAACCGCCTTGGCAAAATATCGCACAGCGGAAGGCGCGAACGAATCCTGCCGTCGCGCCATTGAGGTCATCGGTGGCAACGCCTACACGTATGATTTTGTTACTCCGCGCCTTCTTCGCGACGCCCAAGTGATGACCGTTTGGGAAGGGCCCGCCAACATCCAGGCGCTCGAGGTTTCGAGGATGCTGTCCAATCGATACCCCGGTTTCGGCTTTTACACAGATCGGATCGAGGAGGTGCTCGATCAATCGCCCGAGGCAATGAGCGGGCTCAAGGTGAGCATCGCTTCAGCTCTCGACGATTGCCGGGAAGCCGTAGATCTGTTGCAGGGAGACAAGGACCTGGCCCAGCGCCACGCCCGGCGCCTGATGCAATTACTCGCCTATACCTTAGCTGCGGCCCTTGTTCTTGAAGAGGCGGCGCATAAATACTCCCAAGGTAACAACTGCAAAATGCTGGTGGCCGAGCGGTTCATCTCCCGTCATTTCTCACCGCCGCCAAAGCGCGGCATTTTGGCGGAAACCGATCGATCGAACGTGTATTTTGCAGAATTGGTTAGCTACCAGTCGGTAATTCTAGACGATGAGCGGGACGGCGCCTTAGCGGCGAGTTGAACGAATTCAGTTACCGCGTACCAATCGAGGTTCCCTATGATAAATGTTGTGATTTCCGGTTATGCGAGATCGCCGTTTACGCTCGCTCACAAAGGCGCGCTCGCCAGGGTTCGGCCCGACGAAATGGTTGGCCAGGTAATAAAAGCTCTCGTTGAGCGAACCGGTGTTGAACCAGAAGATATCGAAGATGTCATCATGGGGTGTGCCTTTCCCGAGGGCGAACAAGGCTTCAACCTAGGTCGTATTGCGGTGTTCCTCGCCGGATTGCCGCAAAGCGTCGCCGGCACCACGGTCAACAGGTTTTGCGGCTCATCGATGCAGTCGATCCACATGGCAGCTGGCGCGATCCAGCTTGACGCCGGCGAAGCGTTTATTTGCGCTGGCGCGGAATCGATGACCCGGGTACCGATGACCGGTTTTAATCCGGCACCCCATCCCGGCCTCTACGAGAGCGGTACCGATGTCTACATCTCGATGGGCCAGACGGCAGAAAACCTCGCCAACAAATATGATATTTCGCGTGAATCACAACAGGCATTCGCCGTTGCATCGCATCAGAAAGCGGCAAGTGCCCGCGCCAATGGCGGCTTCGCTGACGAAATCGTACCGATCATTGTCGGTAATCTGAGGGTGGAAACCGACGGCGGTATTCGCGAAGATTCGTCCCAGGAGGTCCTCGATACCCTGGAGCCCGCCTTCGACAAGACCGGCACTGTAACGGCCGGTACGTCATCACCGCTTACTGACGGCGCCGCGGCAGTCCTGATTTGTACTGAAGATTATGCCGACCGTAAGGGCTTGCCGAAACTTGCGCGGATCAAGAGCGTTGGTGTGTCCGGTTGCGCGCCCGAAATCATGGGCATCGGGCCAGTTGCTGCGACCGCAAAGGCACTGTCTCGGGCCCGGCTCGAGATGAAAGATATCGATGTCGTCGAACTTAACGAAGCCTTCTCCGCCCAGGCTCTTGCAGTGATCAAGGAAGCCAAGTTCGATGAGAAAAAAATCAACTTGGATGGCGGGGCGATTGCGCTGGGCCATCCGCTTGGCGCGACGGGTGCCCGCATAACCGGCAAAGCAGCGTCGTTACTCCACCGCGAGGGCGCCAAATTTGCTCTGGCGACGCAGTGCATCGGCGGCGGCCAGGGAATCGCGACGGTTCTTGAGGCTTGTGATGGGTAAGTCCGTGACCAGCGGCGTGTCCGAACCCGCGAATGATTCGACCATTAAGAAAGTCGCGGTTCTCGGATCCGGCGTAATGGGTGGTGCAATTGCCGCGCACGTCGCCAACGCCGGCGTTCCCGTTGTACTGCTCGATATCCCCGCCGATGGCGATAACCGTAACAAGATTGCCGACGGAGCGATCGCGCGTATGCAAAAAACCAATCCAGCTCCGTTTATGGCTCCCGAGGCGGCAAAACTGATTACGACGGGTAATCTCGACGACGATCTTGAGCGTCTCAGCGACGCCGACTGGATCTGCGAGGCAATCGTCGAAAAATTGGATATCAAGCACGAGCTCTATCGCAAGATTGATCCGATCCGAAAACGCGGAAGTATTGTGTCGTCGAACACGTCGACGATTCCCCTCCATCGCCTCATCGATGGCCAGTCAGACCAGTTCGCTGCAGATTTCTTGATCACCCACTTTTTCAATCCGCCGCGTTACATGCGGCTCCTTGAGATCGTCGCCGGCACGACGACTCGCGCCAAAGCCGAAGCTCAGATCAGCACATTCGGCAATGTGAATCTTGGCAAAGACATCGTTCATTGCCGCGATACACCGGGCTTTATCGCCAACCGCATCGGTATTTACTGGATGACCGTCGCGATGGGCGAAGCCCTTGATCTCGGGCTTTCTGTCGAGGAAGCGGATTCCATCGTCGGTCGACCGATGGGCATTCCTAAAACGGGAATCTTTGGTCTTGCCGATCTCACCGGCATCGATCTTTCGCCCCACGTCATGCGGAGCATGGCCGAATTGCTGCCTGCGGATGATCCTTTTCAAAAGGTCTACGATGAGCAGGGGCGGTTGGCGACGCTCATTCAGACGATGATAAATGACGGCTACACCGGGCGGAAAGGGAAGGGTGGATTTTACCGCCTCAGCAAGACGGACGGAAAGCGAATCAAAGAGTCGCGCAACCTTGAGAGCGGCGAATATGGACCGGCAGGAAAATCGCACCTTGAAAGTGCCAAGGCGCGCAAACTTCGCGCCCTTGTTTCCCACCCTGACCGCGGCGGCACCTATGCCTGGCGCGTCCTCGCCCAGACCTTAAGCTACGTCGCGAGCCTGGTGCCTGAAATCACCGACGATATCGCCAGCGTCGATCGGGCGATGAAATCCGGCTACGCCTGGAAGAGCGGACCCTTCGAGCAAATCGACCAGCTCGGGGTGCATTGGTTCGTGGATCGTCTCGCCGCGGACGGAATGCCGATCCCGCCTTTGTTATCTCAAGCCAACGGAAAGCCGCTCTACCGCGAAGAAGGTTCCCAGATCCAGGTTCGTACGC
>CAUZWH010000366.1:0-3896 GCA_963583675.1 Alphaproteobacteria bacterium | reverse complement strand
TTGTCCCACGGATAGGTTTCGCAGCGATCGACGTCGGCCGAGCGCGCGGCAATCGACGCGTTCGCGAGTTCGCGGGCGCGATCGCGAATCCGGGTTTGTTCGGGAGTGGGGTTGAAATCCATCGGCCTGGGTGCTCGTCCGGGCTACTGTATTCGCCGGTTTACCCTTTGGTCAAAAACGCGGAACCTCATGCCACAGGATTCATTCGGATTGGAGATCAGCGCCGCTAATGATCAGGCGGTGAGCGCCTATAACGAGCTGGTGAATGCCTATCTGGGATTTCGCCGCGATACCGGCGAGCATCTCAAGACAGCGCTCGCCGCGGATGCGGGTCTGATCATGGGTCACGTACTGAAGGGTTATTTCCATCTGCTGTTTTGCAGTCCGCAAATGGAAGGGCGGGTGGCGAAGACGATCGATCTGGCACAGGCTGCAGCGAACGCCGTTGGCGCGAGCGAGCGCGAACGGCTTCATATCGATGCCCTCCGCGCATGGACCGTGCGTGACATTGCGGGCGCCACGGCACTGTGGGAGGAAATCCTATTGGCGTGGCCGCGCGATATCATTGCCCTGCGTCTGGCTCACTTCACGCATTTTTATATGGGCGACAGCCGGAATCTTCGCGATTCAGTCGCCCGGGTGATGCCGGCGTGGGATGAAGTCGAACCCGGTTATCCCTACCTACTTGGGATGTGGGCCTTCGGCCTGGAGGAATGCGGCGACTATGCCAGGGCCGAGGCGGCGGGACGGCGAGCAGTCGCAATGGACCCCGCCAACATCTGGTCGGTACATGCGGTCGCTCATGTGATGGAGATGCAAGGGCGTCAGCGTGAGGGCATAGAATGGCTCACCGAAACCGAGCCAGCGTGGGCTGACCGCAATAATTTTGCCTATCACGTGTGGTGGCATCGTGCGCTTTTTCATCTGGAACGCGGCGAGCACGACGCAGGGCTGGGCCTTTATGACCAAAAATTCCGCGCCGATAACGACTCCGAGGACTACCTCGATATGTCGAACGCGATCGCGATGCTATGGCGCTTGGAGAACGTCGGTGTCGATATCGGAACGAGGTGGTCGGAGCTGGGGGAAAAGGCCGAAAAGCGGTTGGAGGATCATATCTTCGTTTTCATCGACGCCCATTTGGCGATGGCGCTGGCAGCGTCTGGGCGCGAACAATCGGCGGCGCGGCTGATCGAGACCATGTCAGCGGCGGCGGCCAGCGATACCACCGAAGCACCGATCTACCGTGAGGTTGGAATACCCCTGTGTGAAGCGCTGCTTGCTTATCGCGCCGGCGATTATGGGCGTGCCGTCGATCGCTTGCTTCCGATTCGCTACGACGTCGTTCGGATCGGCGGCAGTCATGCTCAGCGTGACGTATTTCAACAGACCTTGATCGAGGCGGCGCTCAACGCCAAGCGATACCCACTGGCCCGCGCATTACTTGCGGAGCGAGTCGCCGAGCGGGCCGGCAGCGCTTATAGCTGGGGCCGCTACGCTGATAGTCTCGATGGTGTTGGTGATGCCGAGGCCGCCGCGCAGGCGCGCGCACGTTCAGCGCAATTATTTAGCGGATAGTTCTGCGTCAACGATTCGGGGTAATTCGACTTGTTTGTCAGCCATTCTGGGCGCGATGGCGCAGAAGATGGTCGGCTAGCACGCACGCGACCATAGCTTCCCCAACCGGAACTGCGCGGATCCCGACGCAGGGGTCGTGGCGACCCGTGGTCGAGATCTCGACGTCGTTGCCGTTCGTGTCGACGGTTTTCAGTGGCTGCGGAATCGACGACGTCGGCTTGACCGCAAACCGGGCAACAATGTCCTGTCCAGTGCTGATGCCGCCGAGAATGCCGCCGGCGTGATTCGATAGGAACTTTATGTTTCCGCCGGTCATACGAATTTCATCGGCATTGGCATCGCCGGTCAGCCCTGCCGCGCCGAAGCCTTTGCCGATTTCCACGCCTTTCACGGCGTTGATGCTCATAAGCGCGGCCGCGAGATCTGCGTCGAGCTTTCCATAAACCGGCTCCCCCAATCCGACTGGGACACCGCTCGCGATAATTTCGATTACCGCACCAACGGAGTTGCCCTGCTTGCGGAGGTCGTCGAGATACGCTTCCCAGGTGCCAGCTGCGTCCGGGTCGGGGCACCAGAACGGATTGTTGCCGACCTCGTCCCAATTCCATTTGCTGCGGTCGATTCTGTGTTCGCCGATCTGTACTAAAACCCCGCGGATGGTAATTGCTGCACCCAAGACCTTGCGGGCGAGCCCGCCGGCAGCAACGCGCATCGCGGTCTCGCGGGCAGACGCGCGCCCCGATCCGCGGTAATCCCTAATCCCGTACTTCTGCTGGTAGGTGTAGTCGGCGTGGCCCGGGCGGTACTTGTCTTTAATATCGCCGTAGTCCTTGGTGCGCGCATCGACATTGTCGATGATCAGGCTAACCGGCATGCCCGTCGTCTGGCCTTCGAAAACGCCGGCGGCAATCCGCACAGTGTCGGGTTCGCGGCGCTGGGTCGTAAAGCGATTCTGTCCCGGCCGCCGCCGATCAAGCCAGGGCTGGAGATCCGATTCCGATAATGACAAGCGCGGTGGGACGCCGTCGATCACGCAGCCGATCGACGGGCCGTGGCTCTCGCCCCAGGTCGTCACTCGAAATAGCCGCCCGAAAGAATTGTCTGACATCGTTCCAATCGGCGCCCGTATGCGACCGGGAATCGCCTACTTTTCGTTGATTGCGACTGCAATATCGGGTGCGTCGACGGCTTTCATCCCGACCACGTGGTAGCCGCTATCGACGTGGTGGATCTCGCCGGTCACTGCGCTGCTGAGGTTACTCAACAGATAGAGTGCGGCGTTGCCTACTTCATCGGTTGAGACGGTTCGTTTGAGTGGTGAGTTGTACTCGTTCCACTTCAAGATATAGCGGAAGTCGCCAATCCCGGACGCGGCCAGTGTTTTTATCGGACCGGCGGAGATCGCATTGCAGCGAATATTGTCACCGCCGAGGTCGACGGCGATGTAGCGGACGCTGGCCTCGAGCGCCGCTTTGGCGACCCCCATCACGTTGTAATGTGGCATGACCTTCTCGGCGCCGTAATAGGTCAGCGTGAGCAGGCTCCCGCCATTGTGCATCAAGGCGCTCGCGCGTTGGCACACCGAGGTGAAGGAGAAACACGAGATTTCCAACGTACTGCGGAAATTCTCAACCGTGGTGTCGACGTAACGGCCCTTTAGCTGATCCTTGTCCGAAAAAGCAACCGCATGGACGACAAAGTCCAAACCCTGCCAGGTCTGTTCGATCTCGTTGAAAACAGCGTCAAGCGATACGTGATCAGTGACGTCGCACGGGATGACCATCTCGGCACCGACCGATTCGGCGAGCGGCTTTACCCGTTTGCCGAGGGCATCACCCTGGTAGGTCATCGCGAGTCTTGCACCCGAATTCGCGACTGCTTTGGTTACCCCCCAGGCCAACGACCGGTCATTTGCGACACCCATGATCAGGCCCTTCTTGCCCGCCATTAAGGCGTTAGCTGCGGTCATCGAATCCTCACAATTACTGGAGCGGTGGTTGGGAGACGGGCGGCCATCCTACACCAACAATTAGGCGAGACAAGCAATCGAGACCGCAGCTCTACGCGGCCGTTGACACCGGTCACAATCAATTATGAAAAAGCCTATTCCTTGGGTTCCGGAGAGAACCGTGCGGGCGATCGTTGTCAGCTAGCAATTGCGTCGTTTAAGTCGACGTAGGCCGTTGCTTCGCCGATCTTGATACTAACGAATTGATCACCACGACCGTACCCGCGCGATGCTTCAATTCCTTTTCCCTTGAGACGCAAGGTTGTCCCGGGTCTCGACCCTTTCGGCAGGTCATGGTTACCGCACCATC
>CAUZWH010000365.1:0-3906 GCA_963583675.1 Alphaproteobacteria bacterium | reverse complement strand
TTTCTAACAATACGGGAATTCTTCTGAGCTACGCGGCCCGCGCCAACTCCAACTCACCCCAGACAATATTCAACGAATCGACCAGGTGATCGATCATTTCATCAGTATGTAGCGGACCGGGTGTGAAACGAAGGCGTTCAGTCCCGCGCGGAACGGTTGGATAGTTGATTGGCTGCACGTAGATCTTGAACCGATCAAGGAGAACATCAGAGACCTGCTTACACAACATCGCATCGCCGACAAACACCGGGACTATGTGACTTACAGACAGCATCACCGGCAGGTCCGCCTCACGCAGTTTTCGTTTTAACAGCGCCGCACGTTCCTGATGGCGTTCACGCTCTTTTTGACTTGACCTGAGATGGCGAACGCTGGCCAAAGCCCCGCCAACCAAAACCGGTGACATTGAGGTGGTAAAGATGAAGCCGGCAGCGTAGCTGCGAACCGCGTCGATCATTGACGTCAGTCCAGCGATGTAACCGCCCTGTACACCGAACGCCTTGCCCAGTGTGCCCTCAATGACATCGATCCGCGCCATTACGCCGTCGCGCTCTGCAACACCGGCGCCGGTCGCTCCGTAGAGCCCGACCGCGTGCACTTCGTCGAGATAGGTCATCGCCCCATACTTGTCGGCGAGATCACAAAACTGCTCGATCGGGGCAATATCGCCATCCATCGAATAGACCGACTCAAACGCTATAATCTTGGGCGCCTCAGGGTCGGCATCACGCAACATACTCTCGAGATGCTCCACATCGTTGTGGCGGAAGATATTCTTTTCAGACTTTCCGTAGCGGATACCTTGGATCATCGACGCATGGTTGAGCGCATCGGAGAACATGAGGCATCCGGGCAGTAACGTGGAAAGCGTGCTGAGCGATGCTTCATTCGCGACGTAGCCGGAGGTAAAAAGAAGTGCTGCTTGCTTGCCGTGCAAGTCGGCGAGTTCTTCCTCCAGCATCACGTGATAGTGAGTCGTTCCCGAAATATTTCGCGTTCCACCGGCGCCGGCGCCAACTTTCTCAAGCGCATCTTGCATGGCTTCACGCACTTTGGGATGCTGCGCCATACCGAGGTAGTCATTGCTGCACCAAACCGTTATTTCGTCGACACCACCGTCTGATTTGTGGCGCGACGCGCGAGGAAACTCACCGGCATGGCGTTCGAGGTCGGCAAAAACGCGGTAGCGCCCTTCGACCCTTAGCTCATTGACCTTGTCGGCAAAAAATTTGTCGTAATTCATCGCTATTCCCTTGCCGTCGGTACTCTACATGATAGGCCGGCGATTGATCCAGGGTCGAACGGCGATGGTCTTTCGACCATGCCTCTGATTGTGATAAACGCCTTAACCGGCATGATCATTCCCGCTCCTTGCCACCTTCCATGTCACGCGGAAGATGAAATCGAAACGAAAGGTGCAAAACGATGGATATTTTGAACCCTGCAGCTTGGAAACGACCGAAGGGTTATGCCAACGGCATAGCCGCAACCGGGCGGCAAATCTTTGTCGCCGGGCAGATCGGCTGGACCGCCCAAGAAGAGATAGAAACCGACGATTTTGCTGGACAGGTTCGTCAGGCGCTCACCAACATCGCAACGGTCCTCGCCGAGGGTGGCGCCGGACCTGAGCATATGACTCGCATGACATGGTACGTGGTCGACAAAAAAGAGTATCTCGCAGCGGCGCGCGACATCGGCAAAGCCTACCGCGACGTCATGGGCGATGCCTATCCCGCGATGACCCTCGTGCAGGTCGCGGATCTGCTGGAAGATCGTGCCAAAGTCGAAATCGAGGTCACCGCCGTCGTCCCATAAGCGGCCGAGGCGAACGCGGGCGATTGGTCTATAGTCGCCGAATTAGGAAACCCGATTTCGACCCGATCGTGCGGAGATCAGATTGATGAATTCCACCGTTGCCGACGCCGCGACTGCCACCAGCGAAACGCCAAAGTTCCAATGGGATGATCCGTTTCGCCTCGCCGACCAACTCAGCGAGGATGAACGCCTGGTCATGCAGAGTGCGCACGACTACAGCCAGGGCAAACTCATGCCGCGAATCTTGGAAGCGTTTCGGCACGAAACCTTCGATCGCAACATATTTACTGAGATGGGGGAACTCGGCATGCTCGGCGCTACGCTGGAAGGCTATGGCTGCGCCGGCGTCAACCACGTTTGTTACGGGTTAATCGCGCGCGAGGTCGAGCGCGTCGACAGCGGGTACCGCTCGATGCTGAGCGTTCAGTCGAGCCTGGTGATGTATCCGATTTACACGTTCGGCACCGAGGCCCAGCGTGAGAAGTACTTGCCCGGACTCGCCACCGGAGAATTGATCGGCTGCTTCGGCCTTACAGAGCCCGACCATGGCTCCGACCCCGGCAGCATGAAAACGCGGGCGCGCACGGTCGATGGCGGCTACCTACTTAGCGGTTCGAAGACTTGGATTTCCAACTCGCCGTTCGCCGACGTGTTCGTCGTCTGGGCCAAGGATGACGACCACAAAATACGGGGCTTCATTCTCGAAAAAGGAATGAAGGGCCTCACCACACCAAAGATTGAGGGCAAGTTTAGCCTGCGCGCCTCGCCCACCGGCCAGATCGCCATGGACGAGGTCTTCGTCCCCGCAGAGAACATATTCCCCGAGGTGAAAGGCCTCCGCGGACCGTTCAGTTGTCTTAACAAAGCGCGCTACGGTATCGCCTGGGGCGCGCTGGGTGCGGCAGAGTTCTGTTGGCATGCTTCGCGCGACTACACGCTTGGGCGCACGCAGTTTAATCGACCCCTCGCCGCCAATCAGTTGGTGCAGAAAAAGCTCGCCGACATGCAAACCGAGATCACGATCGGCTTGCAAGCATCCCTGCGTGTCGGCCGACTGATGGATGAAGGCCTTGGGACGCCAGAAATGGTATCGCTGGTGAAGCGCAACTCATGCGGCAAGTCATTGGATGTAGCGCGCATGGCTCGCGATATGCACGGCGGTAATGGCATCGTCGACGAGTATCATGTCATTCGCCACGTCTTAAACCTTGAAACGGTTAACACCTATGAGGGCACCCATGATGTTCACGCCTTAATTCTGGGGCGGGCCCAAACCGGGATCCAAGCCTTCACGGCCTGAGGTGTGAACGAGTATTCGAGCGCCGGCGACGAGGCGATCAAGCGGGGCGGCAGCGGCGGCCGCTTCGAAGCTCGTCTGGACGAAGGCGGTTTCATCGTTACCGCGGAGTTTCGCCCACCGACCACGGCAAACGCTGACTATCTAATCGAGAAAGCCCGGCCCATTGCCAGTCGTGTGGATGCGGCCAACGTTACTGACGGGGCCGGCGCGAGAGTCCATACATCATCTTTAGCGGCAGTCGCGTTGCTCGCTCGCGACGGTCACGAACCGATCCTGCAAATAACCTGTCGCGACCGAAACCGCATTGCGCTAGAGGCGCACTTGCTGGGCGCGGCAACACTGGGCGTTCATAACATCCTGTGTATGCGCGGCGACGACCCGAGCGCCGGCACCATCCCGATGCCAAGGGCGTTTTCGACATCGACACGCTAGGTCTAATTGGCATGGCCGCCACTCTACGCGACGAAGGCGTCCTGCTAAGCGGCCGCGCGATTGAAGAGCAACCCCCGCACTACCTCATCGGTGCGGTGGATACGCCGGTCGAGCCATCGCCAAACTGGTCGCCCGCTCCCCTCTTCGCCAAGATCGAAGCCGGCGCCCGGTTCGTTCAAACGCAGTTTTGCTTCGACCCGGCACTTGCGAAGAATTATGCCACGGCGCTGCGATCGGCCGGCATGGCTGAGACCGTGCGGCTGCTCATTGGACTCGGCCCGATCAGTTCGGCGCGATCGGCCCGGTGGATGCGCAAAACCTGTTCGGTGTCGACGTACCGGACACGATTGTTGATCGCT
>CAUZWH010000364.1:0-3936 GCA_963583675.1 Alphaproteobacteria bacterium | reverse complement strand
CGGGTGGGTGAGACAACTTCTGCGCAATCACAAGAAGGCGGTCCGGCTGAGCAATCTCTTGCCGGACGCCACGCGCTCGTCACGGGTGGCGGCGCCGGTATCGGTGCGGCGATCGCCAGCAAGGTCGCACGACTTGGCGCCAACGTAACGATTCTTGATGTTGACGCTGCGGCCGCCGCCAGCCAGGCGAGCCGTCTCGCAGATGCTCTTGGCGTTCAAACATTTTCCGTAGCTGCCGATGTCACCAGCGCCGAGTCGATCGATGATGCCTTCAAACGCGCTGAAGACACGATGGGCGCACCGGAAATCCTGATCAACAATGCCGGCGTCGCCAGTACCGCGCCATTCGCTAAAACCGATGCCGAATTCTGGCAACGGATCATTGATATTAATCTCAACGGCGCCTTCCTGTGCCTAAGCCGCGCTGTACCTGCGATGGTCGACGCCGGTTGGGGCCGCATCGTCATTACCGCATCGACCGCCGGTTTGATTCCCTATCGCTATTGCGCCGCCTATTGCGCCTCGAAGCATGGGGTTATCGGGTTGATGCGCGCCCTCGCCCTTGAGCTTGCAAAAACCGGTGTCACCGTTAATGCGGTCTGTCCTGGCTTCACCGACACCAACATCGTCACGACCGCGCTGGACAATATTGTTGAGAAAACCGGCCGCTCGAAGGACGAAGCCTTAAAAAGTCTAACCGCGACCAATCCCCAGGGCCGGTTGATAGAGCCTGAGGAGGTCGCCGCTGTGGTGGGTTGGTTATGCCAACCCGGCTCAGCTTCGATCACCGGCCAGGCGATCCCTATCGCCGGTGGTGAGGTGATGTCGTAGTCCGCAATCCGCCACGCCGCGAGTTCTACCTCCACGATACGTCGTATACGAAAGCAGACTGCATGAAGAAAAATCTCAAAGCGGCGGATTTCTCTCCCAAGCACTTTCGCTGGGAAGTCAATAATGGCGTCGCAACGGTCACCCTCGATCGACCGGAGAAAAAGAACCCACTGACGCTGGAATCGTATGACGAACTCGGTCAAACCTTTCGCAAACTCGCGCGCGTCGACGACGTAAACGCGGTGGTGGTGACGGGCGCAGAAGGCAACTTCTGCTCCGGTGGTGACGTCAACGAAATTATCGGCCCGCTTATCAAGATGGCGATGCCCGAATTGATGGCCTTCACCCGCATGACTGGTGAACTAATCAAGTCGATTCGCGCTTGCCCGCAACCGATTATCGCCGCGATCGACGGCATTTGTGCGGGCGCAGGAGCTTGTGTCGCGATGGCAGCTGACATGCGGTATGGGACCGCTCGCGCCAAAGTCGCATTTCTGTTCGTGCGTGTCGGCCTCGCCGGTTGCGACATGGGGGCGTGCGCAATGTTGCCGCGGATTGTTGGACACGGTCGCGCATCAGAGTTGCTTTACACAGGTCGCTCAATGGACGGCGAAGAGGCCGAACGCTGGGGTTTCTTTAATCGCCTGTGTGCGCCGGATGATTTGTTGAGCCAGGCCCAAAAGCTGGCCGAAAACCTCGCTTCTGGACCAACGTTTGCCCATTCTATGACCAAGAACGCGCTGCATCAGGAATGGAACATGGGCATCGACGACGCGATCGAGGCGGAAGCCGAGATGCAGGCGATTTGTATGCAAACCCAAGATTTTCATCGTGCTTACCGCGGGTTCGTCAACAAGGAAAAACCCGTGTTCAAAGGCGATTGATGGCTGACATTAGCTTTCATAACTGGCCATTTTTTGACGACGAACATCGCAGGTTGGCGGCTGAAATCGGGGCTTGGGCCGAAGCTGAGGTTGGGTTGCGAGAGGATGGCGCGCATGACGTTGAACAACTTACCCGCGACTTTGCACGCGCACTTGGCGATGCCGGATGGTTACGTTACTCGGTGCCTGCCGCCTATGGCGGTGCTCGCGAGAAGCTCGATGTCCGCAGTATCTGTTTGATCCGCGAGACGCTTGCACGCTACTCCGGAATCGCTGATGTCGCCTTCGCGATGCAAGGACTAGGCTCCGGTTCGATTACGCTGGCCGGCAGTAAGGCGTTGAAAGACGCGTACCTTCCCAATGTTCGGACGGGAAATCAGATTGCAGCGTTTGCAATGACCGAAACCGAGAGCGGATCAGATGTCGCCGCGATGCGCACCAGGGCGATCGAGGATGGCTACAACTTCGTCCTTAACGGCAGTAAAACCTTCATCTCCAATGCCGGTATCGCCGATCACTATGTCGTCTTTGCGCGCACATCCGACGCCGGCGCCAAGGGGCTGAGTGCGTTTGTCGTCGATGCCGACAACCCGGGCCTTAGTGTCAGTGAGCGTCAGGAACTTCTGGCCCCCCACGCAATCGGTTCACTCGCCTTCGAAGATTGCCGGGTGCCCCGCTCGCATCTTCTCGGCGCACCCGGCGACGGTTTCAAAATCGGCATGGCAACACTCGATATTTTTCGCGCAACGGTTGGTGCCGCCGCACTTGGTTTCGCACGGCGTGCCCTCGACGAAGCCGTTTCCTATGCGGATCGGCGTGCGGCATTCGGCCAAACTCTCGCCGATTTTCAGATGGTCCAGGATCGCATTGCCCAGATGGCAATCGACGTCGACGCGGCGGCACTGCTGGTCTACCGATCTGCGTGGGTGCGCGATACCCAGGCAGATCGGGTCACCCGCGAGGCATCAATGGCGAAATATTACGCGACCGAAGCCGCGCAACGGGTAGCTGATTCGGCGCTGCAGATTCACGGTGGGCGCGGTGTTGTCACGGGTACCGCGATCGAGAGGCTTTATCGCGAGGTACGCGCGCTCAGGATCTATGAGGGCGCGAACGACATACAAAAGCTGATCATTGCAGGCCAGGTGCTCAAAGAGCATCGCGAAACACCGGTCAGAAACCGGCCGCGAGTTATTGATTAACCGTGAATGCTACGGCGATTAGGGGACCAGCAAACGATGCGTGAACTTCAGCCTTCCGTTCATGTCGATACGTTTGCGCGCGACCATTTGCCGCCGCGCGATCAGTGGCCCGAGATGGATTGGACCACCCTTCCCGAACTGATGGCCTATCCACCGACTATGAATGCGGCGGCAGAGCTGTTGGATTCTTGGATCGAGGCCGGGCATGGCGAGCGCGCGTGTTTCAGTTTCGAGGGCGAGACCTGGAGTTATGCCAGGCTGCTGGAGACTGCGAATCGCGTCGCCAATGTTCTTACCCACGAGCTCGGCGTCGTGCCCGGTGAACGAGTCTTGTTGCGTGGCCCCAACAACCCGATGTTTATCGCCTGTTGGTTTGGTGTGCTGAAAGCGGGCGCGATCGCAGTCGCGACGATGCCGCTGCTGCGCGCGCGTGAGCTCGAATATGTCTGCAACAAGGCGCAGGTCAAATACGCCTTATGTGACATGCGTTTAGCCGAGGAGATGAAAAAAACGCTCCTCAGCGCGGATAGGCTCAAGAAGGTCGTTTACTACGACGGGTCGGGGATCGGGGCTCTCAATGAGATCATGTCCCAAGTGTCCGATGATTTTGACAACGTTGAAACCTCGATCGATGACGTCGCGTTAATCGCATTTACCTCCGGCACAACCGGCTCGCCCAAAGGCTGCATGCACTTTCACCGCGACATCATGACGATCTGCGACACGTTTTCGCGCTATGTTTTGCGCCCCACATCCAACGATGTCTTTCTCGGTTCGCCGCCGATCGCGTTTACATTTGGCCTCGGCGCACTGGTGACATTTCCAATGCATGCCGGCGCATCGACGGTGCTAATCGAAAAAGCGACACCTGCGCTGCTGTTGGAGACCATCCAGAGTGAGGCGGTTACCACGCTGTTCACGGCACCGACGATGTACCGTGTCCTTCTCGAAGAGATGGACGGCTTCGATATTTCGAGCCTCAACAAATGCGTATCGGCCGGCGAGACCTTACCCAAGCC
>CAUZWH010000363.1:0-3946 GCA_963583675.1 Alphaproteobacteria bacterium | reverse complement strand
CAGTTCACGCGTTTGGGCGAAGCGGTTGAGAGCTCTCCTTGCCTTGGCGGTGATCGGATTTGGATACGCCGCATTGCTCTGGATCACCGGAGCTGGGACCCGTGATTCCTCACGGGAGGATTTCATCCTCCATGATGCGCCGCGCCCGGTCGTCGACATCGCCTTCGTCGATCAAGCCGGCACCCAACAAACCATTTCCGCGTACCGAGGAAAGGTTGTTCTTCTCAACATCTGGGCAACATGGTGTGCACCTTGCCGCCGCGAGATGCCAACCCTCGATCGCCTACAAGCCCGACTTGGTAGTTCCAATTTCGAAGTCGTCGCCCTTTCGATCGACCGCGTCGGATCCGGCGCAGTGCAGGCGTTCTATGATGAGACCGGGGTGCGCCACCTCGCCAGCTACCTGGATCGCTCTGGCAAGTCACAACACGATCTCGGCGTTTTCGGCATTCCGACGACGCTCCTGATTGATCGTGACGGACACGAGGTTGTACGCTTGATTGGGCCGGCCGAGTGGGACGCGCCCACCATGATCACGTTTCTGAGCGGCCGCATTGCCGGGAAAACCAGCATGGTTCCACCCAAAAAGCAGTACCCACCCGTCAACCGTAGGGGAACATGGGACCTGACCATCGGCTTAGACAAATGAATCTGTGAGGGCGCCATAGCTAGTCCGGGCGGACCGAGCGAGCGAGGAGAGCAATTGAAAAAAGCCAAAACGCGGATGGCCGACACGAAGCCGCCAACGACTTCATTGGTCTGTCCGTCGTGCAAAACAGCGCTGCTATCGGAAGCGAACTTTTGTCATTCGTGCGGCCACCGCCTCGCGCCGGACCGCGCGGGACGGAAAGTGAACTTCGGAATGATCGCCGTGTTCGGGGTTATTGCGATTGGGGTAGGCGCAATCACCATCACCGCCATTACCGTCGACCAAAGCGGCCGCAACCAGCGCACGCCTCAAACGGCAGCGACAACGACACCGGGTCCAACGTCGCCCAACCTCCCCGACCTCTCGACGATGACACCGCGCCAGGCGGCCGACCGCCTGTTCAACCGGATCATGACGGCGACCGAGCGGGGCGATGCCGCCGAAGCCGCACGTTTCGCGCCCATGGCCTTGCAGGCCTATCAGCGCGTCGGCCGATTGGACGCTGATGCGCATTACCACATTGCGCTTATTCACCTTGCGGTCAGCAATACCGATGGTGCCCGCGGCCAAGTGGACCTGATTAGACAGCTAGTGCCGCATCACCTGCTTGGCTTCACCCTGGAACATATGGTTGCCAGCTTGGCCGGTGATACCGACGGGATGGCGCGGGCCTATGCGGGCTTTGTCGAGGCATATCCGCAGGAGATAAGCTCCGGCCGATCCGAATATCAGGGACACCGCAACCACATCGATCAGTTTCGCGCCGCTAAGGGCCGTTCGCTAGCGTCCAAATCCTCGGCGGTTGTGGCTTCGGCGGAACCGGTATCGCGTCTATTCGTTACGCATTGCGGGAGCTGTCATGGACAAAACGCCCAAGGTTCGAAAGAGGGTCCACCCTTGATTCACCGCTTGTACGCGTCGAGTCATCATTCTGACGAAGCGTTCCTGCGAGCCATTCGTCAGGGCGCGAAAGCCCACCATTGGTCATTCGGCGACATGCCCCCAGTTGCCGGTGTGTCAGACGCTGATATTAAGCAGATTGTTGCGCACGTCCGCAGCCTGCAGAAGGCCGCCGGAATTGATTGAAACGCCACCTTTCGTACAGATATCTTAGTGATAATTTTGCTTGGTGCCGTTTCCACGCGACACGTCGAATAGCGCAGCGCTCTCCCACTTAGCCCATAGGAAGGGTTCTTATGTCGTTCAGTATCTTTTTCAGATCACTTCCGACCTCGGTCGTCGCGATTGCGGTCGCGACCTCTCTCTCCGTTGCGGCATTTGCCGCCGGCAAACATACCGGCGGTCATGGCCACGGCCAGTCAATCGGCGAACCGGGAAAACCCGAGGCAGCCACTCGAACCGTTGAGATACGGATGATCGACAACGAGTTCAAACCGAAGTCGATCTCTGTTGTAAGAGGCGAAACCGTGCGATTCGTAGTGATAAACAACGGCGAATTTGTTCATGAATTCAACATCGGCACCGCCGCCATGCACCACCAACACCAGAAGGAAATGTTGGTGATGATGGAAAAGGACATCCTCGAAACCGACCGGATCAACCACGATATGATGAAATCCAGTTCTGGCCACGGCCACCAAATGGCCCACGATGATCCCAACAGTGTCCTTCTCGAGCCGGGTAAATCGGCCGAGATCGTGTGGACGTTCAATGCCGACGCGGCGCTGCAAATGGCATGCAACGTGCCCGGCCATTACGAGTCCGGAATGGTCGGCAAAATCCATCTCAACTAGGTAGCGTTTGTCCTGCTCGAGTTGTCCGTCAATTCCGAGCGATCCGTCACTTCGATGGGCAACCCAGCGGCCTTCCACTCGGGATAGCCTTCTTCGAACCGGCGGACTTTTATGCCGCGCTCCCGAAGGGCCGAAACCGCTTCGAATGACAACACGCAGTAGGGACCACGGCAGTAAGCGACAATTTTGTGCTCATCGGGCAGATCGTCCGGCAGATAGTCCTTGAGATTCTGCAGGGGAACGTTGATCGCGCCAGGCAAATGACCGGCCAAGAATTCATCCTCGGGACGCACGTCAAGCAGCGTCACCAGGCCGTCTTGCATGCGCGCCATGAGTTCATCGCGCGACACTGGCTCTAGCGCATCGCGCTCGCGGAAATAGCCGTCCAGCACCTGCTTCACCTCGGCGATGTTCCGTTCAGCGATTTGGCGCAGATTCGACAGAAGCCCGACGACCGTTTCATCAGAGAGTCGGTAAAGGACGCGCTTTCCGGCTCGACGCGACCTAACCAGGCCCGCCCGACGTAGATGTTGAAGATGCTGGGACGCATTTCCCATCGTTAAACCGGCGCGCTCAGCCAGCGAGTCGACGCTGCGCTCGCCCTGCGCCACAAATTCCAAAAGCTCCAGTCGGTGGGCATGGCCGAGTGCTTTGCCGACAGCGGCGAACTGCGACAACAGAGCGTATTTAGGGCTTTCGTTTGACATCTTCAAACCGTCGATCTATTAATTAATTGAATAATAGATCGACGGTCCAATTAGTCAACCTTGCCAGGGATAGCGGCCAAACATGACGCAATCGCTTCTCGCCAACGAACCGGCAATACGGCTTGGTTTCTTTCTTGGGGTGTTCGCGATCGTGGTGCTGTGGGAGATTTTTATGCCGCGCAGACGTCAGTCTGTCTCTCGGTGGGTCCGGTGGCCGAATAACCTGGGTATCGTCGCCCTCAACACCGTGCTGCTTCGCATCCTGATCCCCACCGCCGCCGTAGGTCTGGCGCTCATCGCAGAGGAGCGGAGTTGGGGGGTATTCAGCTACTTGATCTTGCCGGGCTGGCTAGCGGTCTTGGTAACTGTGACGGTCCTCGACCTCGCCATCTACCTCCAGCACATCATGGTCCACGCGGTACCCGCGCTGTGGCGGCTGCACCGTATGCACCACGCCGATCTCGATTTCGACGTAACGACCGGCGCCCGTTTCCATCCGATCGAGATCCTTCTCTCGATGGCCATCAAGCTCGCCGTCGTTGCGGCCCTGGGCCCGCCTGCGGTCGTGGTGCTGATTTTCGAGGTTGTGCTGAACGCAACCTCGATGTTCAACCATGGCAACGTCCTGATTCCACCGCGCTTCGATCGTGTACTACGCTGGGTCGTGGTCACACCGGATATGCACCGAGTCCACCATTCGATCATTCCATGTGAGACCAACAGTAATTTCGGTTTCAATCTGCCGTGGTGGGACCGTTTGCTCGGAACCTATCGGGCGCAGCCCGCGGACGGGCATGAGGGCATGCAGATCGGTATCACCCAATTCCGCACGCCGC
>CAUZWH010000362.1:0-3965 GCA_963583675.1 Alphaproteobacteria bacterium | reverse complement strand
CAAAGCCGCTTGACGCGCGACGCGGTCGCCGTATAGCGAGCGCGTACGGTATCGGCTAGAGTGGCGCTGGGCGCCCGTAGCTCAGTTGGATAGAGCGCTGGCCTCCGAAGCCAGAGGTCGTGAGTTCGAATCTCGCCGGGCGCACCAATGCACACGCAAAAGCTTGACCACTGACAAGGTGGCTGCCGGGGAGGACATGATGGCCATTACCAATACCGCTACAAGCGCGGGCCTTGCCCCAAATATCGCGCAAAGCCTAGCCCACGATATCGCCGCAACAAAGGCGCCAATCAATCGGGCGCGCCACCTGCCGGGCTACATGTACACCTCACCCGAGATCTATGATCTCGAAAAAGAGAAAATCTTCATGCGGGACTGGCTCTGCGTCGCCCGCGCCGAGGAGGTCACGAATCCCGGCGATTACATGACTTTTCGCCTGATGAACGAGCCGTTCATTGTTGCTCGGGCGCACGACGGCACCGTCCATGCCTATCGCAATAGCTGCGCGCATCGCGGCCTCGTTGTTGCCAAAGAATCCGGCAGTGCCAAGGGATTCACCTGCGAGTACCACGGCTGGTCTTACGACCTCACCGGTCAGTTGGTCGGCGCGCCGTTCATGGACAATGTCGAGGATTTCGATCTCTCGACCTGCCGCTTAGGGACCTTGTGTTGTGAAGTATGGGCGGGGTGGGTCTTCGTGTCGTTCAATGCTGCGGTAGGTCCGCTTAGCGACGATGTCGCCCTGTTCGAGGACCAGTTCGCCATGCTCGATATGGGTGCCTGTCGCACCGGCGACAAGCAGGTGTGGGATCTCGGCTGCAATTGGAAAATAATGGATGAGAACAATCACGACCTCTACCACATCCAGGCAACCCATGCCGGCACCTTCGGCGCCGGAATCACAACCGAAGGGCTTGGCTTCAACCTGCACGAAAGCGGCCGTTTCAGCGCCTTCTATAGCGATCCGCCGCTCGTGCCCGAAGGCAAGTCCGTATTTGGCGCAATGCCGTGGATGAAGGATCAACCCGGGGATTTCGCTTGTCTCGGGCATATGCCGCCCAATTTCGGCATTGTTGGCCGAATCGACAGTGTGTTGGCGGTTCTCGCCTGGCCGGTTTCGCTCACTGAAACGCGGCTGATCGTTTATCAGCTGTTCCCCGAAGAAGTGTTTGAGCGGCCCGATCTCGATGAAAAGATGAAGGTTCACCACGATTTTGCGCACATCGTCTTCGAAGAAGACACCGGCATCGTCGTCGATACCCAGGAAGCGGTGGCCTTGGCGAGCTACCAACCCGGACCGATCTCGCGCATGGAAGCAAGCATTCATCATACCTTCGCGCATTACCTCGACCGGGTATTCGACGCCTAGAGTAGTCTTTTCACCGGGTGGCAGCATGAGTTCGGCAGCAGCTAACAACACGACCATGCGCGACCGCTTGCGCGATATCGTCGCGAAAAAATCCCTATCGATCGGCCCCGAAGTAACCCTCGCCTCGGGCGCTACCAGCCGATTTTATTTCAATATGAAGCCGACGATGTTCGACGCCGAGGGCGCATCCCTGATCAGCAACCTGATTCTGGATGCCATCGCCGACGACGAGCCCTATTACGACTACGTCGGCGGGATGGAAATCGGTGCGATTCCGATCGTGTCCAGCATCGGCCTGCGTAGCTGGCAGCGCAGCCAGGCGATCACCGGGTTTTTCGTTCGCAAACAGGCCAAAGACCATGGCGCCAAACGGCAGGTAGAGGGCGATCTCTCTCCCGGTGCAAACGTTTTGATTGTCGAAGACGTCACCACAACGGGAGGATCGTCGCTCAAAGCGGTGCACGCGGTGCGCGAGCTCGGTTGCAAGGTCCGCAAAGTGGTAACGCTGGTTGATCGACTGGAGGGCGCAGATTCGGCCTTTTCAGCTGAAGGAATCGACCTCGTGCCACTGTTGACCGCCAACGATTTCAATATTAGTGCCGGAAATTAGGTTCCGTTCGAGCAAAGCGAGTTGGGGATCTCCCGATAACGGTTATCCAGCCGTTCCGCGCATTAACCAAATACAACCAATGGTTGAGGTAACCGTCTCCTATCCAAGGTGATTACCCTACTCGATTGGGGCAGTGACTTGGTGGAGTTGGGTGTTCTCCGCAGTCATCTGTGTAGTCCTGTCAATTGATCGATTGATCGACCGTCCTTACCTTAGACGTTAAGAGGGAGGTAACGCCCTTGAAGAAAAATTTTTCCATTGACTATTACCCGGGAACAGTGGGACGGCAAGAACCATGCTAACCGTTCAACGATTCAAAATCTTTGTATACCCACGGTAGAGTGGACAACCAACTGAGCTAGTGGCTGAAGGCAGCAAGATCGGACCTACATTCATGGACTCTTTAATCATCGCTGGACTACGCTGAGGCACCATCTGTCGCGGCTGCGATCACGGACGATGTGATCACGGTCACAGACGGTAAGGGGGAACCCGGGTACGTTCGGGGGGATTGCCGTAACAAAGTGGAAAATATCCCTTGGCGACCCAGAACATGAAGGTACGCGCTGCAATGGCGGCGACGGATCTAACACCGGCTGAGTTTGTCGATATCGTGAAGCAGCACGAGAAGTATGTGCGCGGCCAGTCAGGTGGCCGCCGCGCTGACCTTAAGTTCGTCAACCTCGCGGGTTTGCGGCTTCCCGGCCTCAATTTGCAACAAGCGTTCCTCACCGGAGTCAATCTGGTTAACACCAATTTGGCCAGCGCCGACCTCAGCTTTGCCGATTTTTTCTGCGCCAACATGCGCAATGCCGATTTCTCGGGTGCCAACTTGCACCGCGCCGATCTTCGCGGTGCGCAACTCCACGGCGCCAAGCTAAACGGCGCCAATCTTGCCGAAGCCTATCTCCGCCCAGGCGCGCTTGATCCAGACAAAAAATCGCTCCGTAACACCGATCTGTCTGACGCAAACCTCGACCAATCCAACCTGTCCAACGCGAAACTCAACAAAGCCTATATGGCGGGCGCTTCGATGAAAGGCGCGTCGCTAAGCAAGGCTGAGTTGATGACGACGGATATCTCCGGCGTCGATCTTACAGGGGCCCATCTCGAAGGCGCCGTGCTCAAGGAAGCCAATCTATCGGGCGCGACGCTTACCGACGCAAGCCTCAAATTCGCCGACATGCGGGAGGCTAATCTCAAGGGCGTGAGCCTCAGGGGTGTGGATCTATCGGCAGCCGATACGCGCGATACGATTATGGCCACCCGCCTCGATAGTCTGGATCTCGACGTTCAGGAAATTGTGAAAGCGCACGCGTTATGGATTAGCACCGACGGTGTGCGCGGCCATCGCGCCGACCTCGCACGGCGTGATCTAACCAATGTCGACCTTACCGGCATGGTGCTCAGTGGCGCCGATCTCAGTGCGACGATCCTTTCGGGCGCTACTATGTCAAAGTGCGCCCTGCTGTTTACCGATTTGTCCGCTGCGGTAATGACGTCGGTCAATTTATCGTTGGCCGACCTGCGCGGCGCCAATTTGATCGGAACGGTGCTCGACCATTCCAAGCTGCGACGGATAAATCTCACGTCGATTGCGCTCAAAGACCGCCAGGGCAAGGTCACAGGCCGCATGTGGCCGTCGAATCTATCACAAGCCAATTTGGCAGGCGCTGACCTAACCGATGCCTATTTACGCGGTGCTGATCTCAACGGCACGAACCTCGCTGGGGCGAACCTCACGCGCTGCAATCTGTCCGAAGCGGTGCTTGAAGGCGTCAACCTAGACAAAGCGGACATGACCGATACGGTTCTGCCCGGCTTGCCTCGAAGGGGCCTGCGGCATAGCTTACCTGCCCTTTTCGCGAGCGCGTCGCATGAAACCAGAGCTTGAACTCGATCTGGCGCGGCTGGATCGACAGGACGAACAGATATCCGGCACGGTGTCGCGCGGCGTCTGCCGGCTGCTGCACAATATGGGCTATG
>CAUZWH010000361.1:0-3966 GCA_963583675.1 Alphaproteobacteria bacterium | reverse complement strand
CGAGATGAATTGTGTACGAGTCCCGCTGTAGCGCATGGCGGTATCATGGCGTTTGCCGACACGCTCGACGCTGCCGGTACTATCCTAAACTTGGCCGATGGGGCCCATACCACCACGATCGAGAGCAAGACCAATTTTCTCGCCGCGGCCGCGCCGGCACAAAAGTGACGGGCAAGGCGACCCCGGTCCATCGCGGGCGAACGACAATGGTTTGGCAAACCCAGATAACGTCGGAGGCCGGTAAGCTGGTCGCACTTGTCACCCAGACGCAGCTGGTTCTGCCCGCCCGCAACTAAGCGTTGGAGGCGTTCTGGAAGGTCTACAGGTTGATGATGGGTTGGGCCAAGATCCACAGGCTCAACATGCTGTAACCGACCATTAAAAGCAGCAGCGGCACCTGACTCATTAGTGCGTCACGGCGACTAGCGAACAGGCGCAGGCTCGCCATGTGCCCGAGATAGACGGCAAATACATGGCCGGCGACAACCGCGACCGTCGCCAGATACCACACCATTTTGGCACTGACGACCGAGATATCAACCGCGCGATCGGCCGTACCGAACAGGTTCCAGCCAACGCCAAACGGGTCAGACGCCAGCGAAATTGCAAGCTGTCCGGCAAGCATAAGGTAGGAGAAATAGTGCGATAGATGATAGGCAATCGCGATTGGTACGAGCGTCAGAACAAGCGCGCCGGCGACCAGCCATAACTTATTGCTACCGCCATCCGCGCTCGCGGCTCGCCAGTTGAATAAAAGATAAACAACCAGGAAAATCAGCGGCACCGCGACCAGGCCCAGCGTTTTGATCAGCTTGGCCAGATCGACGCCAAGTTCTTGCGCGGCAATCAGCAAAGGCCTTAAGGCCTGGTTTTCCGCAAACCAGCCGAGAATGTTGGCCCAGAACGGCGTTTCGGCAATGCCGTCGAAGCTGACCGCTGCCAGAAGCAGCACGACAAAGGCGACCATCGATACGGATAGCGGCTGCTCGCCAATGAGACCGACTGCCGGTGGGCGTAGCCGCCACCTTGCATCACCGCCTTCGGTGATAGCAAAGCGAGCGAGCAGTCCGAAGCACACCGAGAATGCCTCGGCGTTGCCCAGCCAAACCTCACGCCCGTAGCGCGCCATGCCAGCCCAGGTGATGGCCGAATAACCGAGGATGATGATCGATAGGTCAGCCGGGACTTCGCCGGCGTCCGACACGATTTCGAGCCAGGTGAAGATGAAGAACAAGCCGACCGCGGGCCAGGCACCCACCTTGGCCGGAAAGCGCCGGAGCCCTCGCTTCTTCAGGCGGGGGACGAGATTTTCGGCAAGAAAAAATAGCGTGCTCCACGGATTTATGATCCGCCACAAATCGCCGCACAAAGCAGAGACATAGGCCAGGCCGACCCACCAGATCACCCACACCAGAACGGGGGCGATGTTTTTGGTTGTCGTCTGATCGCCGAAGAAACCGGCGGCAATGATAAGCAGAAACAAACCCACGGAGATGGCGCGTAGAAGGCGTAAGAAAATCGAACTTGCCAGCAATCGCAGGCCAGGGATACGCATGAGATCAACGCGCCATTCCTTGAAGGCTTCGCCACCTCCGCGCAGGAACACGCCCAACAGGACGAACGATAGCACGACGATTGCGCCGGCCCCAACCAGCCAGAGCCATAACGGCAGGGGCAGCTCGTATCTAGCACCGAAGGCATGCGCGATCGCCGTTCCCGGTGTCACGACACACAGCGTCGCAATAGTGACGACGATGGCTGTTGGGGTTCGGCCCATACGCTTCATATCAACGTGGGTAAACTTCGAGATATAGGAGCGTTTTGTCGTGCCGGTGTTTACCTTTAGCGTCGCCTTCAAAGCCATGTGATGTGATCGGGAAACGCCCCGCAACGTTGGCTTCCAACACCGTGACTACCGGCGGTCCGGCTTTGAGCCTTATCGAAACATCGTAGCCGTGCAGGTGTAACTCTCCGGCTCGGTCGGAAGTGATACGCAATTCCACGGTGTCGCCCTCGGTGACTCGAACGGTGTTGTTCGACGCGGTAAAGCGGCCCTGTTTGATCTCGAGGTCCAGCACCCGCGGTTGTTGCTGCGCCAACGCTATCTCAATGGAAAAGACAGCAATCAGCGCGACTAGTAACGGCGTGAAGCACCGCAATACGTAAGTGTTTGAAGGCCGCCTGAAGAGTATGCGTACGGACGACAAGGGTTCACCCCGGCTTGATTGCGACCCATGGATGGCGCAGGATTTTACAATGCATTTCGACAGCAAACAGGGCGCTAGATCAATGAGAAACGAAGTAAAAGGCGTGCTCCTTGCGGGACTCCTTACGGGACTCTTGGCCTTGCCGCCGCTGGCTTCGGCCGACGCCGAAATCCTGGCGATGATAACTACGAGACCAAGTCGAAAGAATCGCTCAAAGCCTTGAAGCTGAGCGGTCCGGGAGAACGCCGCGAAGGAATTGCAATCGTCAACGTAGATCCGGCTTCAACAAACTTCGGCAAATGGATCGCGGACTACCCGCTCCCACCCGACCTCGTCGCCCATCACATTTTCTATGACCGTACTCAAACCAAGGCCTACATCTCTGCGCTCGGCAAGCCGCAACTCCACGTCATGGACCTGACCGCCAATCCTACCGTATCTCGCGTATCGACATTCCCGAATGCTTGGTGGGCGAGGATGTCATTTTCTCCGAGGACAACAGCACCTGGTATCTGACGTGTATGGGATCCCACAAAGTGATAGTCGGTAGCGTCAAGACCGATCAGATCAAGCAGATCATCGATCTCCCGGCAATATATCCGCATGGTCTCGCGGTTCATTCGGGTATCGATCGGATTCTCACGACCAGCACGGTGCGCGCGAGCGATCTCGGCGACCCCGGCGAACTGATAACCGTAATTCAGAAGAGCACGGGCAAAGTCATCGGCTCGATAAAGGTTTCCAACAAGGCCTCACCCTCCAGCGTTGCGCCGGTCGAAGTTCTATTCGTGCCGGGAGCGAGTCCACCGGTCGCTTACGTCACCAATATGTTTGGCGGATCGCTATGGACGCTGCCCTGGAACGCTTCTACCCAAAACTTCGATGCTGCAGAGGCCTTCGATTTTGGCACAATCAAAGCCGGAGTTCCGTTGGAAATTTATTTCAACGATCCGGTCACCCGTATGTATGTGACGACGGCAAAGCCCGGGCATATGCATATTTTTGACATAAGCGGCGCCCCGGCGAAACCGAAATTGCTGAAATCGCTCGCGACCGGTGAAGGGGTGCATCACATCGCGTTCACCAAGGATTGGAAGCTGGCATTCGTGCAGAACACGCTTCTCAACCTACCTGGCATGAGCGAGGGCAATGTAACGGTGATAGATCTGGAGACCCAGAAAGTCGTTGCCCAGATCGATACGCTTCAGAAGGCCGGCTACAACCCGAACCTGATTGTTCTATTGCCCGAGTGGAATTCCCTCGCCGGCCACTAGCGTAGCGCCCGTGGCAGGAGCTAAGCGCTAGGCGTTGATATCGATACCTTCGCGCCGCCTGGCCTCATCGCGTCTTCGTTGATCTTCTGCTTCGCGCCTAATTCGGTCCAAATCGCGGTCCCTATCTTCAGCGACGGGCGGCGGTGGGGGCCGACTTGGCGCTCCCCCTGACGGGGGTCCTGCTGGAGGTACGGCCATAACGAACGCTCCTTTGCAATAAGTCTCGCACGGCAATGTCTCTGGCTACCGCGGCGCGACTATGTAGCTTGTCAGAAACTGACCACTCTCAACTGTTAGTAATGATGTAGCACGATTAGCCGGTGTTTCGAGGCGTTGCGCCGATACGCAAAACAATGTTGCGTGCGGCGCTACCCCGGAAAGACCAGAAGTGCTCCGCTCCGTGGGGTCCTGACCCTCCCGCCCGGGGATTTCTACTCAGTCTCGCTCCAGTGCTGGGCATAACCGTGCGCTCCGGTCTCGGAGCC
>CAUZWH010000360.1:0-3975 GCA_963583675.1 Alphaproteobacteria bacterium | reverse complement strand
TTGTCGCCGTGTTTGTCGGCCAGGACGTTGGTCCACAGATCGAACGGCTCGATGATGTGCGAGTCGCCGGAGATAATATATTTGGTGCTCATGATCGAACCCTCCCAAACCGCAGCGCCGGACACCTTTCGAACGGAATGGTAAGTGCCGCTTAAGCCGCAAGAAAATTGTCAAAGGGTTTGAGCTGTCAGGCCCGATGGATCACTGGATCTCGGTGTGACGCCTAGGAGTAACTGTCTCCGTGAATCCAGCCGACCATCGCGATCCGTTCGCCTCGCGTTACCGGGGTAATGCGAGGCGTAAAGTAGGCGGGGAAAACGACAATGATGCCTTGCTGACGTAGCGCCTTGGGATCGTAAGCGGCGTTAAGAAACTCAAGGTTGCCGCCGTCGTAATCTGCACTCGCCGAAAGTTGCACGGTGAAGCCGAGCTTGCGCGAGCCGTTGGCCTGTTGACCGATGTCGACATGCCAATCGTAATGGTCGCCTCCCGAGCGGTCGCGCATGATCTACGGCATGTCGTCGGAGACGAATCCACACAGCCAAAACTGCCACGCCATCGAATTCAGCGCACAGCTTTCGGCGGCGACGCGAACGAGAAGAAACCCTTCCTTGCTAACTTTGACCGGCTGCTGGGTCATCTGGCGCACGGCGGCGCTATTAAAAAAGCCTGTGGCGCCCTGGCTGGGCGCGCCGACAGTACCGGGCTGCCAAGCCTTGTCGGATACGATTCGCAGCACCCGCTGAACATCAGCAGGTTCGAATATAGGTTTGATGCCGACCGCATTGACATGTGGATTGCGGATCGGCAACGATGGAAACACCAACAAACGCCTACCCCCGTTTATTTTTATCGGGCACCGTCGATGTGCGTCGGTCTTCACGAAACCGTGAACAACCTTACATGACGTTTGTTGGGGATGCCAGTTGCATGCAAAGCATCAACGATCGAAACGTCTACCCCGGGCGATCGCCCTTGATTTGCGTACGATGCATGATGCGGCGGGCACTGTCGTCAAAGGCATCGCGCCGGTGCATAAGCGAGCGGTTGTCCCACAGCAACAGATCGCCCGCACGCCACACATGCTCGGTCATAAATTGGGGCTGGGTGCAATGCGCCCAAAGGCGATCGAGAAGCGCTTCGCTTTCCGGCACGGAGAGCCCCTCGATGTAAGCCCAGTTCCTGCGCCCTAAGTAAAGCGCCCGCGCGCCGGTCTCCGGATGGGTGCGGACAAGAGGGTGCTTAGTACCCGGTTCAGCCGTTACATCGGTTGGTGTACGCGCACCCTTCCGCAGATCGCCAACACTGGTCAGACTCGAGGAGTGATTGGCACGGCGCCCGTCGATGGCGGTGTTGAGGTCGTCCGGAATGCTCGCACAAGCCGCCGTCATGTCGAGAAACCAAGTATTGCCGCCTTGCGCCGGCACCTCCAATGCATAGAGGGCGCTCGCCATCGGCGGGGTCGCAATGAAGCTCATATCGGTGTGCCACTCGGCCTCGCCGGCGCCAAGGCTACCGATCGGGCGCCCGCCCTCGACCACGTTCGAGATTACCCATACATCGGGCGATGGCCCACGGCCGGTTTCCCGGAGTTCCGAAGCCGGGTTGGGTTCGAGTTCGCCGAAGCGGCGGCTGAAACCAATCAATGCAGGATCATCGAGTTGTTGATCGCAAAACAACAACAGGCTGTGGTCGAGCCAGGCGCTATGGATTTCCCGAAAGGTCGACGTGGCGATAGCTGCCGAGAGATCGACGTCGCGTATCTCAGCGCCAACGCCGCCGTCCAGTGGCTGGATGTCAATTGTCACAGAACAGTAGCCGGCGCCATTAGTAACCTTCGTCGGCGTGTTTCATATAGACCAAGGAGCCCGCCGAGAGCGACCACAGCAGCCGGGCGATCTTCTCATGCATGATTACGGTGCGTTTATTGTCGGTGTCTTGCATGTGGTTACGCAACAACTCGCGGACCTGCGCCACGCCTGTCACTTCAATAACAATGTCGACGTCGCCACCGGCCAAAAGGTCGAGGAAGTTGTTGGTCGTGCGAACACCGTTTTTTTCGGCCAGCTTGATGCCGGTCGCGTTGTCGTCGAGATCGGCGACGCCGACGATATTAAGAAAATCCGCCTTGAGCAGCAGTTCGAGAAGCGACGTGCCCGTCTGCCCGCCGCCAACGATTGCAATGCTGAGGGTTTCGGTCGCCATGGCTTGCCACCTTCCAATGAATACTGTCGCAAACCTCTCCGCCGTCAGCATATGGCGGGTTGTATGACCCTAGAAGCCCAAAAGCTCCGCGGTTTCGGGTATCGACTACAAACTGCGCTCTCCGCATGCGCGATAAGTGTCGTGCCATGGCTTGAGGCGCTCGAAAGCGGCGCTGGCCGCCAGCACATCACTATCGGCGAGGCGGCGGCCGATGATCTGCATGCCCACCGGCAAGCCATCGACCAGACCAGCCGGGATCGATGCTGCCGGGTGGCCGCTGAAGTTGATGAAATAGGTCATGCACCAGCCGATCAGGGGGTCGATGGCCTCGCCATTGATCTCGCTCGGACCCTTGGTGTTGCCATCGGTCGCGTTCTCCACGGGCATGCAGGCGAGCGTCGGCGTTATTAGTAGGTCGTAGTCGTTCAACACGCCCTGGATGGCATCGTTGACTTCGGTACGGATTTCCTGATCGCGGAAAAAATCAACCGCCGTCATTTTGTAGCCGACCTCCGCCCACTCCCAGTATTCGGGCGGGAGATCGTCGTGGTGGTCTTTCTGAAGATCGATGCCTTCGTTCTTGAAACCTTCCAGCCCCATGGCATTGAGCGGTGAGATCAGGCGGCACCACAAATCGCTCAATTCCTGCTGCGTTCGCTTGATGCCGACTTTGACCTGCTCCACGGTTGCCCCGGCGTCGGCAAAAAGCTTCACCGCCTCACCGACGGTCTCTGCAATCCGCGGGTCGACGGGATAGACGTCGAAGTCGGGGCTGTAGGCGATTTTCCAACCACGGATCGAGCGCCGCGTGGCGCCGATGAAATCGACCTCGCCATCCATGCTATAGGGATCGGCCGGATCGTGGCCGGCCAGCGCGGTCATCGCCAGCGCTGCATCATCGACCGTGCGGGTGATTGGGCCTTCGAACAGGAACGGCGCATCACCGGCGAACGCGTTGGGGCGAATGAGAAAAGGCGTGCGGCCCCAGGATGCCTTGTAGCCATAAACGCCACACCACGCGGCCGGTATACGAATCGAGCCGCCGCCGTCGGTTCCGTGGGCGATCGGCACCAGACCGTCAGCCACGGCGGCAGCACTACCACCGGACGAGCCACCGGTGTTCCTGGTCGGGTCAAACGGATTGCGGCTCGGACCAAACAGATAGTTGTCGCAGGTGCCGCGGAACCCCTCGATCGGGCTGTTGGTCTTGCCGACGAAAATTGCCCCGCCGCGCTCGAGACGATCGACAAAAGCACAGGAGAAATCGGCGACGTAATCTTTGAGCGCGCGAATGCCGCCAAACGTGTTCCGCCAACCAGGCTTGAAGCCGAACAGATCCTTGATCGCCGACGGTACGCCGTGGAGCGGGCCCAAAGCGTCACCCGACATCAACGCCTGTTCGGCCGTCTTGGCACGCGCGCGTGCGTCGTCATAGCCGTCGATAACGAACGCGTTCAGACTCGGATTGCGGGCTTCGATGCGCGCGATCGTGGCGTCGACGACCTCGACCGGAGATAGGTCGCGGCGCCGGATACGCGTGGCCAGCTCGGTCGCCGTCATGTAAGCGAGTTGGTCGGACAACGTCATGCGCTCGTGCTTGCATTAGCCGGATAATACGCCGAGGCGTATTGCTGTCGTTTCCCGGTCGACATCGGTGTTCGTCCTTAAAGCGATGGTATGGTGAGATTAGCCCTTAGGTCCCGCATCGAAACGATGCCGACCACCTGACCCTCATCAAGGACGAGAATGTGGCGCACATGGTAAAACTGC
>CAUZWH010000359.1:0-3976 GCA_963583675.1 Alphaproteobacteria bacterium | reverse complement strand
TATCACAACCCGTTCGCAGCCGGAATCGCCTGTATGTTCTATCCGGGCACGCTTACCGGCCTTTACAAAACGCCGACTGCGTTTGCGAGCGTGCGTGGCGTCTATACCAACACCGCGCCGGTCGACGCGTATCGCGGATCCGGCCGACCCGAGGCGACATTCGTGAACGAACGATTGTTCGAAAACGGCGCCCGTGAACTCGGCATCGATCCGCTCGAGATGCGCCGCCGCAACTACGTCCAAAGCATCGACTATCCCTACAAGACGCCGCTTGGGCGAACCTGGGACTCCGGCAATCCGCCGGGTATGCACGAAAAGTTGGTTCGGCTAAGCGGTTACGACGCATTGCGTGAGGAACAGACCCGATTACGAAAACAGGGCGTGAGAATGGGTATCGGTTCGGCAGCTTTCGTCGAAAGTTCCGGCGCCGGCCCAAGCCGTCGTAATGCGGCCATGAAGCACTGGTCGGGTGGTTTCGAAACGGCGCTGATTCGCGTGCACTCTGACGCCAGGGTTACGGTTTTTACCGGTAGCCATTCCCAAGGGCAGGGCCATGACATCACGTTTCGGCGAATCGCTGCCGACACGCTCGGTTTGGCGCTAGACGACATCGACTACGTTGAAGGCGATACCGATCGTATTCCCGCGGGTTGCGGGACCTGGGCATCGCGCTCTCTGTCGACGGGTGGCATGGCGATCGTCGAAGCCGGTCAGCGGGTAATCAAGAAGGCGACCCGTTTGGCCGGACACCTACTGGAATGCGCGGCGGAGGATCTCGAATATGACCAAGGAACATTCACGGTTCGCGGCACCGACCGTAAGATCTCATTCAAGGACATCGCGGCGATGGCCTATACCGGCTACGACTATCCCGATGGCTTCGAACTCGGCCTCGAGGAAACGGTCTTCTTTGATCCGATCGAAGTTAATTTTCCGACCGGAATTCACCTGGCGACCATCATTGTCGACGATGAAACCGGGCGCGTGACCCTAACCAACTACTACACGGTCGACGATTGCGGGCGCATCATCAACCCCATGATCGTAGAAGGTCAGGTTCATGGTGGTCTCGGTCAGGCGATGGTCGAACAGATCGTCTACGACTCCCAGTCCGGTCAGCTAATAACCGGCTCTTTCATGGACTACGGGATGCCAAGAGCGCCGGACTTACCCCGCTTTGAGACAGAATTCCAGGAGACGCTCAACCCCAACAACGCGCTGGGCGTCAAAGGGAGCTCGGAAAGCGGAACGATCGGACCACCAGCGGCGATCGGCAATGCCATCGTTGATACGCTTTGGGATCTCGGCGTGCGTCACGTCGAAATGCCCTATACGCCAGCGAATGTCAGCCGCGCGCTTGATGCGGCTATGCGTGAGGACGCCTAATGGCACAATCATCGACATCCCGAAAAGCAGCGGCCAATCTTTTTGCCGCGCTGCGCCAACGCAAAGCCTTAGAAGAACTGCCCGCGGCCTGTCGTCCGGAGTCGCTGAACGACGCCTATGAGATCCAGGATTGTTTCGTCGAGATGATCGGATCACCCGTCGGCTACAAGATCGCATTTACCAACCGCGACATTCAGGAACGGCTCGGTGTCTCCGAACCGGCCGCGGGCCGTCTGATCGAAGGGTGGGTTTTTGACAGCCCCGCATCGATCGATGTGTCGCGCCTGTTTCGTATTGGTATTGAAAGCGAATTTGCCTTCCGCATGGCCCGCGAGTTGCCGGGGACGGCGGCACCGTTTACACGCGACCAGGTGACCGAAGCGGTTGGCGCATTGATCCCCGCAATCGAAATCGTCGATACCCGGTACGTCGACTGGACCACGTGCGGGGCGCTTCAGGCAATCGCCGACAATGTCTTCGGTAGTCACTGGGTCGGCGGTAACCCGATCGCAGCTTGGCGCGATATTGACTTAGCCTCGGCGGAGGTCGTTACCAGCTTGAATGGTGAGGAAGCCGCGCGTGGCAGCGGCGCCAACGTTCTCGATCATCCGCTCGACGCCTTGACCTGGCTGGCCAACGATCTCGCCAGCCGTGGGCTCGGATTACGTGGAGGGCAGGTCGTGACGACGGGAAGTTGCACCAACATCGTCATGGCGCAGCCTGGCGACACCGCGACCGCGGATTTCGGCGACCTCGGCCAAGTCTCGGTAACGCTCTCCGTGCCTTAAGGTGCTGGTGGTAGCGCCGCTGGTACGGCCCTTTCCCGTTTGTCCAACTGCGATTCGCGATAGGCTATATACGTCGTTGCCCCGAGAATAATGGCACCACCCGATACGGCCCATAGGTCGGGGATCTCATTGAAGATCACCAGGCCAAGTAGCGCGGCCCAGATCAGCCGGGTGAACTCGAAGGGCATCAGCATTGTCATCTCGGCGAGGTGAATTGCCCGGGTGACGGCGTAGTGCCCGAGTTGACCCACGGCGCCCATCAGAATCAACCAGATATACAGATCTGCGCTTGGCCATTGCCAATAGGGTAGGGCTGGAAGTAGCGAAATCGGGGTCATGAACAAGACCATGTAGGCCACGATTGTGGTGGTCGATTCCGTGCGGGTCAGCACCCGGATGATTATCAGGATACCGCCCCAAATCGCCGACGATCCAAGTGCCAGAAGCGCGCCGGGGTTGATGTCTCCAAACCCCGGACGAAGGATAATAATTGCGCCGACAAAACCGATCGCCAGCGCGAGTACGCGGCGCCGGCGTATCTTTTCGCCAAGAATCAGGACACCACCGATGGCCGTGAACAAGGGGCCGGTGAACGTGATCGCCGAAATCACAGCGAGCGGTGCGAGATTGACGGCGGTGAAGAACAGCAGCATTGAGCCGGCTTGAAGAAAAGCGCGTAATAAATGCAGTCCGAGGCGTTCGGTCTTGAGCACTACGGGGCCCAGGCGGATCAACCAAGGCAACATAATTAGCAAGCCAACGAAATTGCGTATGAAGGCCACCTGGAACTGATGCAGTTCAATCGAATTATGGCGGATCAGCGCCTGCATACCGGTAAAGGCCAGATTGGAGATAACAATCCACGCGATTGCCTGGTAGCTGGCGCTTATTGCTCGACGCTCGCTGGTCATCGCCGTGGACTAAGCGGTTCGACTGAGGGTGCTGCCGCGGTGAGCAAAGTAAATCCCAATGAGGACTACCAGGCCGTAAAGCAGTTGCAGTGGGGTCATCGACTCATCCAAGAGGATCCAGCCAAGCATCGCCGCCAGCACTGGTGATCCCAGAATGGCGACGACGTTGAAGGCGGCCGGAAGCAGGGCGAACGCATAGGTGAATAGCCCTTGCCCCACTACGTGCACGACGATTGCGTAGCCCAACAACAGGCTCCAGCCCCCCACACTTTGGGGAATGATGGTTTCACCAAGCGCGATGGCGGTGATGAGCAACAAGGGAGCTGGGATCAAGGTATTCCAGGTAATCACTTTCAATGTCGAGAAATGCCGCCGCAGTGACCTTAGACCTACGGCATAAACCGCAAACAATGCCGCCGACATGATTGCGAGGTAGTCGCCCGATGCAAATGCCCCAAATGCCGCGCTACCGTGGCTGATCAGTAAAAAAGATCCCAGCATCGCGAGCATCAAGCCGATCAAGAATTGTGCGCCAAACCGCTCCTTGAGGAAAAACCACGCGCCGAGCGCAACAAAGATCGGGTTGGAATAGGCGATAAGCATCGAATTGACGACCGATGTGCTGGCAATGGCGGCATGCCACAGAATCATGTCGCAAGCGAGCGCGACCGATATCCAAAACAACGTGCGATTCGCTAGCGGTGGCGCCACCTGGGGTTGTTCATTTTGGCGCTGATTGTCGCGACGCGCCGTGATTTTTAGCCACACCAAAAGCGGCAAGATCGAGAATGCGAAACGCCAGAAGGCGGTGGCGACCGGACCGGTTTCGCTAACCCGGACCACGATTGGCACCAGGCTGAAACACACAGTCGCAATGCCCAACGCAGCAAG
>CAUZWH010000358.1:0-3984 GCA_963583675.1 Alphaproteobacteria bacterium | reverse complement strand
TGCTTGGCAAAGTTCGCAAAAACTGAGATCAAGACCGCTGCTTTCGAGGTATGCGGTCAGCGTGGTGACTGTTTCGTACAACGCGATGGGGAACGCCGCAGCCGTATCGAGTTCGGCAATTTCTGGCGCGTCGAATTCCATTAATACGACCCCGAGGTCTCGCAAGCGGCTGAGTTCGTTTTCGATGACATCGTCGAGTGCGGCGTCGAGATTGTTGAAAAATGGTGTTCGGGCAACGCCGAGGCGGAGGCCCTTCAGCGCCGTTGGATCCAGCGCCGTGGCCCCACCTGTGATCACACCATCCAACAACACGGCATCCGCCACAGAGCGCACCATCGGGCCAGCGGTATCGCGGGTGTGGGAGATCGGCACAATTCCTTCTTGGGAGTAACGGCCCATGCTCGGGCGGAACCCGACGATGCCGCACAATGCGGCCGGGATGCGTACCGATCCGCCGGTATCGGTCCCGAGCCCACCAGGCGCCAGTCGGGCGGCAACTGCGACGCCGCTGCCGCCGCTGCTGCCGCCAGGGATCATGTTCCTATCGTAGGGGTTGCGGGCGGCGCCAAAAGCCTCGTTGTTATTAGTTATTCCGAACGCCAGTTCGTGCATGTTGGTTTTGCCGAGCACAATGGCGCCGGCATCGATCAGGGCTTGCGCAACGGGTGCCGTACGACCGGAGTTGTGGTGCCTGAGCGCTGGCGTTCCGCCACTCGTCGGCAATCCTACTGTTTCGATATTGTCTTTCAGCACCAGAGGAACGCCATGCAGCGCACCGAGTTCTGCGCCGCGGGCACGTTTGGCATCGGCTTCGCGGCCGGCGGCGAGGACGCGCTGGCGATCCAGAGTGATAAAGGCATTGAGATCGCGATTCGCATCGGCGCGGGCGAGCAGTGCTTCGGCATAGGATTCGGCGGTGACGTCGCCGGCGCGGAGCGATTGCGCGGCCTCGCCAACCAAGAGCTCTGTGAGGTCCATCCATTTTCCTTCACTAATAGGTCGGCCGCCGCTTCCGCGCTTTAAGCAAACAGATGACCTTGGTTACCGTCAACGAATCGCGCAATGCGTCGCCGTGATCAGGGAAATCATCGGCGTTTAGCTTCGCAGTGGAGACGCGCGGCGCACGGTCGAAATTACCGCTCACCTCGGCTTGTGCCAGCACCTCGCGCATTGAAATCGGCGCAGCTGTGAACACTCGGCCGCGGCGCCGCGACGTTGCGATCGTGACACCGACGACGCGACCGCTGGCATCGAGCACGGGACCGCCGCTCATTCCGCTCAGCGCATCAAGATTACCCGGGTGGCGGCGAAGCTCCGCCCAGGCGACGACGGGCTCGACATGTCGGCGCAGGCCGACGGTCTTGAGTCGCGCTCGCCCAAGCAGTTGGGAGTGAGCTTCACCCGGCTTGCCGCGCGGAAAGCCAAAATGAAACCCCTCCTGTCCGGGATCGAGACGTCGTGATAAAGGCAGCGGCGAGGCGCCGCGACGCGTCATGATCACCGCCACATCGGCGCGCGGATGTTCGACGACATTGATGGCCTGTATTCCCTCACGCGGTCCGGTTTGAAGCAAGACTTGTCCGCACGATTCCGTCACGTGCCGTGCGGTGAGCCAAACGCCGCTTCGGTCGATCGCGAAGGCGGTGCCGGTCGAGTTGCCTTTCCTAGGGGTAGCCTCGATGACGATGGTCGGGTCGACCAAGGTGGGCGCGGCAAGCGTGCTCGGCGGGGCCTGCTGTTGTGGAGACGGCCGACGTTCACCGGGTGCGGAAAAGTCGCGTAGCGCAACCGCGACAATCGCGATCAGCAGCAAGATAACGGCAAAGCGGTCGATCCCGCGCACTGATTGGTTACCTCTTCTGAGCGGACGGGATTGGTTTGGTCAGCGTGCGATTCGCGTCAACTCGAGAGTGCCGCGGCATTGATCGCGGCGACCGAAAGCTTGGTGGCCGCGAGCAGAACGGCGGAAGACATCTGGCCCTCCTCAATCCGTTTCGAAAGCCCCCTTAGCAGGATATCGATCGCGAAATAGGTCGCCAGCTGGATCACCAGCGCAACAATCCCCCAAATCAGGATGTCGATAAGCGTGATGCTGTTTGCCAGGCTGACCGCCAGCGGCAGTCCGAGACCTACGATCACTCCCCCGAGGGAAACTGCCGCGGCCGTATTGCCGTCGCGGATCAACTTCATTTCGTGATGCGGCGTAATCCAATGATAGATGACCACGCCGACAAACAGCAGCAGCACCGTCAAGGCAAAGTGCGCAATAAAGATCGGAAATCCGGCGAGCAAGCTGTTTAGAGCTGGTTCCATCTGGCACACCTCTTGGTCGGATACGCATGTCGTGTAATCAAGATATCAATCGCAGGATGCTAGCGGCGGTCGCCGGTGTCAGGCAATGCGCGTCATTAGGTTCGCTAAACCGGACGGTCACCTTTGAGGACAATGCGGTGGAGGACGCGTTGCTCGGTCCGGTCGTAGTCATCGTGCACCCGGTGCATGGCCGAGCGGTTGTCGACGATGACCAAATCGCCGGCTTGCCATTGATGGCGATAGACGAATTCCGGTTTGATCGCCAACTGCAGCAGTTCCTCCAGAAATAAACGGCTTGCAGCCGGCGTTTTCCCGGGGATATGCCCCGTCTTCAGAATGTGGAAATACAACGCCTTTTCGCCCGTGACCGGATGAGTTCGGACCAACGGGTGGTGCACGGGTGTGCCAAAATCTTGCCGCTCTTGCTCGGTTACCGCGAATTGGCCGTCGAATGTGTTGACGGTTTCCAGGCCATCGAGATCGCGTTTGATGGAATCCGGCAGCGCCGCATAGGCGGCCCGCATATTGGCAACGCTGGTGTCACCGCCGTGGCTCGGGACGGTGATGGCATATAGAACGGTCGCCATCGGCGGCGTCTCTCGATTGGTGGTGTCGGTGTGCCAAGTATCGGCCGGCGTCTGCACGTCGTCGTAGTTGATGATGCCGATATCGGGAAATCCGGGAAGATTAAACTGGGCGTAGTTTTGCCGCATGGGCTCGCCCAATACGCGGACCACAGCCAGCAATTGGCTGGGCTCAAACGATTGTTCGCGAATAACCAGGATGACGTGTCGCGCAAGAGCCTCGCGCAACAGCTCGGCGGTCGTTTGATCAATCGAGGACGCCAAATCGATATCTATGACTGCAGCGCCAACGTGTTCCGATATCGGGACGATTCTCATATTCACTTGATAGAATCGTTTCGCGAAATCTTGCCTAACGATAGAAGCGGGTTTCGCTTCCGCATCTCAGCTTGCGTCAAATACCTTTTGCAGTAGCGCCGTCGTTCTTTTGACCGGGTTCTCCCTGATCGCTGCCTCCTCGCGCGCCAAGTAGAGAAACATCCCGTCGAGCGCGAGTTTGAGAACGTGCTGGGTGAGGTTGGACTTCACATCTGGGACGAGCGGCAAGCTCTTATACTGTCCGATCATACGATCGTAGCTCTGGACCGCGCCGACCTCGGAAAGGCTCGTTTCAACGATTGGCTTCATACGATCGGCCAATGGTGCGCTCATCTTGGAGCGGAAATATTCCGTCGCAGCGTCTTTCGGGCCTTCATAGATGCGCCGTACTTCATCCAAGGATAGGTCCTGAATCGCCTGCCAGAATACGGCTTTCGCCTCAGGCGCTTCGGTTTCGGCAGCGCGATTGAGACGCAGCTCGAGATCGTTGGCGAAGCCGGCCATGCCAACCTTGCCGAGCACCGATTTTACTTTCGCCAAGGTATCGGGAAGCGGGATGTGCACCTCGGGGTCAGCGTTAAAACCATCGTTGCTGCCGAGTTGCCCGACGACCCGCTCGGTACCAACACGGAGCGCTTTGCGCAGCCCGGAGGCAATGTCGCCGTTCGACAACACTGCGCTCGAGGGCTGGGCCGCGGTGCTGCTCTGCTTGAGATTTCTGAGCAGTCCCTTGGCCTTATCGAACAATGAGCCCTGGGCCAATGCGGGG
>CAUZWH010000357.1:0-3986 GCA_963583675.1 Alphaproteobacteria bacterium | reverse complement strand
AGTGCTCTTGGAATAGGTCTCGCAGACCGTTCGCTGCGCTATTCGTTCATATTGTCTTCGCCCGCGCCGGTGCGATGGCCGGGGCGGTTGGCCCATAGCCAACCGAGCCAGGCGAGTATGCACACCACCGATCCGCCGGCGAGACAGATCAATCCCCACAGCGGTACGTCGCTGAGATCGAATAAGAAGGCGAGGTGGTCCAGCGTCATGAAATGCCAGCCCGCCTCGCCGGTGCCATTTTCGGCAATCCATCGGTCTGTTGTTGGTAGGCGTTACTTAGGTTGCGGTACGATGCGCAAGTATGGCTTGGGCGCTTTCCAACCGTTCGGATATTTCTTCTTGGCCTCTTCGTCGGAGACCGCGGGAACGATGATGACGTCGTCGCCCTGCTGCCAGTTCACCGGCGTCGCAACCTGATGTTTCGCTGTGAGCTGGCAGGAATCGACCAGACGCAGGACCTCATCGAAGTTGCGCCCTGTGCTCATCGGGTAGGTCAACATCGCTTTGATCTTCTTGTCCGGACCGATCACGAACACTGAACGGACGGTGGCGTTGGTAGCGGCGGTGCGCCCTTCCGAAGAATCACCCGCGTCGGCCGGCAGCATGTCGAATTGTTTGGCAACGTCGAGAGTCGGGTCGCCGATCATCGGATAGGTGACCGCATGGCCCTGAGTTTCCTCGATGTCCTTGGCCCATTCCTTGTGGTTTTCTACCGGGTCGACACTGAGCCCAAGTATCTTGGTGTTGCGCTCGTCGAACTTCGGTTTCAGGCCGGCCATGTAACCGAGTTCGGTCGTGCACACCGGCGTGAAATCCTTGGGATGCGAAAACAGGATCGCCCAGCTGTCGCCGATCCAATCATGGAATGTGATCGAACCTTGGGTCGTCTCGGCCGTGAAGTTGGGGACTTCGTCGTTGATGCGTAGGGCCATGGCTTCCTCCTGATTAGTATTGATTGGCTGATCTTAAAATAGCGCCGATGAACAGGTCCGTCGATGTGCTGCAACAACCAAAATGCATTTCGCCAAGCGAAATATCTGTAGGTAAAGCCTAAGAAAACCCCAAGAATTTGGGTGTTAAGTATCGACAAGTCGCTACGAAGACGCCAATCTAGCTGCAACCATGTAGATGGCCGTGCGGTGGATAATAGGAAGCCGCAGTATTCATAAATGTAGGGAGGACAGGTAATGCGCAAGCTACCTTATCTCGTAATATCCGCAGTATTTTCAATTGCTGCTTGGGGCACCGTTCACGCCGGCACGTTGGATGATGTCAAGGCGGCTGGCCAAGTCAAATGCGGTATCAACACCGGCCTGCCAGGTTTCGCTTATACCGATGACAGCGGCAAATGGACCGGGTTCGATGTTGCTTATTGCCGCGCAGTCGCCGCCGCAGTATTCGGCGATCCCAGTAAGGTTAAATACGTCAATCTGACCGGTAAGAATCGCTTCCCCGCTCTTTCATCGGGCGAAGTTGACGTACTGTCGCGCAACACGACCTGGACATTTTCGCGCGATGTCGATCTTGGCTTCAGTTTTATTGGTGTGAGCTATTATGACGGCCAGGGTTTTATCGGGCGCAAATCACTCGGCATTAAATCGGCCAAGGAACTCGACGGCGCATCGGTCTGCATTCAGACCGGTACGACCACCGAGCTGAATCTAGCCGACTTCTTCCGGGTCAATAAGATCAAATACGAACCCGTACCGATTGAGACCAACGAAGAAGCCCGTAAGGCCTATGTCGCAGAACGCTGCGACGTCTACACGACAGACGCCTCCGGTCTCGCTGCGACCAAGACGACGTTTGCTGATGCCAACGCCCACATGGTGTTCCCCGAGATCATCTCGAAGGAGCCTCTCGGTCCGCTGGTACGCCAAGGCGACGATCAGTGGGCCGATATCGCCCGCTGGACCCTCAACGTCCTGATCAACGCCGAAGAATATGGTGTTACCCAAGCCAACGTTTCGTCCAAAGCGAATGGCACCGACAACCCGGAAATCAATCGTATGTTGGGCTCGGAAGGTTCACTCGGAGCGATGTTGGGTCTGAGCAAGACTTGGGCAGTCGACGTTCTCAAGGCCGGCGGCAACTACGCTGAGATTTTCGAACGTTATCTCGGCAACAACACGCCGCTGGGTCTCGAGCGCGGTCTTAATGCGCTTTATAAAGACGGTGGTATCCTCTACGCACCACCGATGCGTTAAAGAGTTCAGGGAGCCTGGCCGGGTACTACCCGTGGCGGGCTCCCTACTTTCTTGATCAAGCGAGCGCCACAGCGCTAACCAACTAAATGGCCCAACTCGACGCGGCTGAAACCGCCGGCCCCGGGCTCGGGCGGCTCTGGACCGACGAACGCGCGCGCGGATTGTTGTTTCAAATCTTGGTCGTGTTGGGCTTGGCGCTATTCGTTGCGTTTATCGTATCCAACACGATCGCCAACCTGCAGCGCGCTGGCCTCGCTTCAGGTTTCGGTTTTCTCACTGATCAAGCCTTCTTCGACATAAATCAGAAACTGATCGAATACAGTTCGACGTCAACGTTCGGCCGCGCTCTTATTGTCGGTATTCTGAATACCATCCTCGTTTCGGTGATGGGGGTTATCGCCGCGACGTTGTTCGGTTTCTCCGCCGGTATCATACGTCTGTCGCCCAACTGGCTGCTCAGCCGTCTAGTCGGCGCCTATGTCGAGATCACCCGAAACATTCCGGTGCTGCTGCAGATCATCTTCTGGTGGAGCGTACTGACCGGGTTACCCAAGGTGCGCGACAGTTTGGGGCTCGGCGATGTGATGTTCCTCAACAATCGCGGCATCAGATTGCCCGCGCCGTTGCTCGAATCAGGATTCGAATGGGTCTTTGCAGCGTTCGTTATCGGCGTTATCGCGACTGTTCTTACGTCTAGATGGGCGAGAAAGCGCCAGAGTCTCACCGGCCAGACTTTTCCGGTCGGCTCGATTGGCCTGGCGCTTATTATTGGACTTCCAATCATCGTCTATTGGATCGCCGGATCGCCGGTCGGTTGGGATATTCCGACACCCAAGCGGTTTAACTTCCAAGGCGGCTTCAACGTTACGCCGGAACTGGTCGCCCTGTGGTTCGCGCTTTCCAGCTATACCGGAGCATTTATTTCGGAGATCGTCCGAGCGGGAATTCTGTCGGTCAGCAAGGGGCAGACGGAAGCGGCGAGCGCGCTTGGCCTACGGCCGCGCCAGACGATGCGGCTGGTTATTATTCCCCAGGCGATGCGGGTGATTATTCCGCCGCTAACCAGCCAGTATCTCAATCTCACGAAGAATTCGTCTCTGGCGATCGCGATCGGTTACCAGGATTTGGTATCGATCGGCGGCACTATCCTCAACCAATCCGGGCAGGCACTGGAGGTCGTGGGCATCTGGATGGTGATTTATCTGAGTCTGAGCCTGCTCATGTCATCGTTCATGAATTGGTACAACAAACACATCGCCTTGGTTGAACGATGACCGTGCAACCCTTCCATCGCAGTCAGGCCGACCTGTTGCCCGAGCGGGCGGCACCGGCGGCGACCGTCGGCATCGTCGGGTGGCTGCGCCAGAATCTGTTCTCGAGTTGGGCCAACACAGCATTCTCGCTCATCTCGCTGTACTTGCTGTGGTTGATCATACCGACCGTAATCAGCTGGGCCTTTATCGATGCCAACCTCGCCGGTGACGACCGATTTGCGTGCAACGGCGCCGGTGCCTGCTGGGCTTGGCTCGATCAGCGTATTAACCAATTCCTCTACGGTTTCTACCCGTCGGATCAAACCTGGCGCGTCGACATCGCCTTGGTCCTGCTGGTTCCGGCGTTGGCACCTTTGTTGTTCGACGGCGTGCCCTATGCGCGCTATCTACGCTGGTTCTCGCTCGCCTATCCGGTTATCGCGACCTTCCTTTTGATCGGCGGGTTCGGCCTTGAGGGCGTGAGCACGCACAAGTTTGGCGGATTCATGCTCAATGTCACGGTGGG
>CAUZWH010000356.1:0-3987 GCA_963583675.1 Alphaproteobacteria bacterium | reverse complement strand
ACAATATCGGGCACGCCGGGAAACGGCAATTTTGCGCGATAGGGACACATGATGGCGCGTTATGGGATCGGTCAACCGGTTAGCCGCAAGGAAGATAACCGCTTCACGACCGGCCACGGGTCGTATGTCGACGATCTCACCGTGCCGGGGCAAACGCACGCCATTCTGGTGCGCTCTCCGCAGGCCCATGCTGAGGTGCGGGCCGTCGACGTCACCGACACCCTCAAGCTAGCCCTCGAAGCGTCAGGTTGTGGCAGCGCCGAGGTCGTTCACAAACCCCGTCTGCTCAGCGACAACGGCTCGTCCTACATCGCCGGTGATCTTGCCGTCTGGCTCAAGCGTCAGGGTATGGATCACGTCCGCGGTGCACCAAACCATCCCCAGACCCAGGCCAAGATCGAGCGCTGGCATCAGACCCTGAAGAGTGGCGTTCCGCTGCACCGCCCTTGCTGAATCGCGTCAAAGTTGCCGCTTGAAGTTCGGTCATGCGCGAGGATACCCGCAATGAGTTCCGACGATGCTATGTGCCGGCGATCAACTCGCGCACGCGCTCGGGTGTGATCGGCAATTCGGTGATGGCGCCGGGCATCTGCAGCGCATCGTCCACCGCTGACGCGACCGCGGCGCCGGCGGCATTGATCCCGGCTTCGCCGACGCCCTTGACGCCAAGCGGATTGGTCGGGCTGGGCGCATCTTCAAAAATCAGCGCTTCTACCGGCGGCGTTTCGGTCGCGGTGGGGATTAGATAGTCCACGAAACTCGCAGCCAGCGGCTGGCCAGTGTCGTCGTACACGAACGCTTCCATCAAGGCACCACCGATGCCTTGCACTGCGCCGCCGGAGATTTGACCCTCGACCAGTTGCGGATTGATCGCCCGGCCGATGTCGTACGCAACGATATAGCGCTCAACGGCAATGCCCCCGGTCTCGGCATCGACGCGGACGACGGCAGCGTGCATACCGTAGGGGTAGGTCATGTGGGTGGTTTTGAACCAGCCCTCGGCGGTCAGCCCCATGTCGTCGGTATCGGACAGCGGCGAAAACGGCCCACGCGCCGCGGCGATCTCTGCCAGCGACACTTCGCTATATATTTGTCCAGATATCTGTTCACCGCGGCCCTTTACCCGAGCCTTAGCGTCGATGATTTCGAGGTCATCGGTGCTGGTCTGAAGCAGCTCGGCGGCGGTCGCGAGTGCTTTGTCCCTGATCCGGGTCGCGGCGATGTGAACCGCCGTGCCCGTCATTGCGGTAACGCGCGCGGCGAATGCGCCCATGCCATATTCGATCAGGTTGGTCTGCCCGTGACGCACGCGTATGCAATCGATCGGCACGCCTAGCGTATCGGCGCAGATTTGGCCGATAACGGTTTCCATACCCTGGCCGACCGAGGCGACGCCGGTGACGATCTCGACATTACCGCTCTCATTGACCGAGACGCGAACGCCGTCGAATGGGCCTAATCCACATTTTTCGACAAAGAAGCCGAAGCCGATCCCGACCCGCTCACCCCCTGCGCGGCGTTCTGAGATATCCGATCTGATCTCAGCCAAGCCGATGCGTTCGCAGGTTTGATCGAGTAGAGCGGCGTAGTCGCCGGAGTCGTAGACCAGCGGTGTACCCACCGCATCGATGCCGCGGCTGTAGGGCATCTGGTCGGCGCCTACGAAGTTGCGGTGGCGAACCTCGAGCGGGTCGAGGCCATAGTCGTCGGCGATACGGTCGATCAGGCGCTCGCGAACGAAGCTGCTTTCGAAACGGCCGGGCGCCCGATAGGTACCGCACGGAGTCTTGTTGGTGAGCCGCACATGGCCGCGCACGCGGTACGCCGGGACTTGATAAGGGCCCGGCAGCATCGCTGCGGCCAGATCGTGGACGGCGACACCGTGGGTGCGGATGTAACCGCCCTGGCCGGCCCAATATTGAACGTCGAGACCGAGTATGAAACCACGCTCGTCGACCGCGGCGCGAATGTTCGATTTCTGATCGCGCGAGTGATTGGTGGCGATCAGGTTCTCGCGGCGGTCTTCGATCCACTTGATCGGCCAGCCGAGGCGCATGGCCGCAACACTGGCCAGCACGTCTTCGGGGTAGAGTTCGCCGCGCACACCGAAGCCGCCGCCGACATGACCCTCGAACAGGTGAACCGAACCGAGCGGCAGCCCGAGCATGGTGCTGAGCTGGATGCGATTTTGGTGCGGTACCTTGGCGGCGCCATAGAATTCGAGGACACCGACCGCGGCATTCCAGCGCACGATCGCGCCGCGCGTCTCAAGCGGCACACCCGATTGTGGCGCGATCGCAAAATCGAGCTCGATCACCCGATCGCACTCTGCAAACGCGGCTTCGAGATCACCATACTCCTTGCGGATTACAGTCGCTTCGGCGATCCGGCCGGGTTCGAATTCGCCGGGATCGGCGCGGGCATCGAGATAGGGCTCGAGCGGCTCGATGTCGACGTCGACCAGTTCTTCCGCGTCCTCGGCAAGGTAGGGGTCACGGGCGAACACGACCGCGACGGGTTCGCCAACGTAGCGGACATACTCGTCGGCCAGAATCGGTTGGCGGAAAGGTTCGAGATCGTCGCCCCCCATCATGCGAAAGGTAATCGGCGGGACCTCAGCGACGTCTTGGTGGGTCCAGGCGGCGACCACGCCATCGAGCGCCAACGCCTTGCTGGCATCGATCTTTAGCAGTCGCCCGCGTGCGATTGGTGAACGCACCACCCGCATGTGCAGTTGATCGACAAACGAGATGTCGGCCGCGAAGCGCCCGCTTCCGATTAGCAGCGGTTTGTCTTCAAGCCGCAGAGTGTTTTGACCAACATACTTGCCGGGCTCGAACGCCGTCACACTGTCGCGCCAGCTCGCAGTTGGCGCGGGTTGGTTGGGGGAAGGTGGGTCTTGCGAACTCACGACGGCGCGGCTGCAGTCAAGACTTCGCGTCGTCGAGCGCCGATCGCATCGCCACCTAATTGTCCGTCCAGCGCGACAATTGCCGAAATTGGCTTTACGTACGTGACCTTGCCGGACAACTTTGCGCCAATTTTTACGTCTGTCGAAGTCATATTCATCCCATCTTAACGGCTAAGCACTCGCCATTTGATTAGGTGGAAAAATCTTTGGGTTCCCTATCAAATACTCGATGGTCTACCTAATCAATACCTGGCCACTGAAGCAGATCAGATGAAGATATTGGGTGTTAAGGAGACCGAAGGAAAACGGTTAATTACCGACCAACGCTACTCACTGATGTCCTGTGGCGCCGCGAAAGTTACGACCAAAAGACGAGAGTCATTAGGAATATCCTCTCCGTAACGTTGCCTTTTGGCTTCCTCTACGTTTTCGTGCGGCATCAGGAACATCACTTTCGATATTCCAGCCACTGCAGATAATTTATCTTCAATACGTTTGATTTTTCGGTTCAGTTGGCGCCGCATACTCGTTCCTCTAAGGCGCCGATACGCCGCTCGAGTTCTTCGATTTCGAAGCTACGCCTGTACGTCTCCAGCAATCCCCCGACACTTTGAGCTTCCGACGGTGTTATCGCTCCAGAGCCAACAGCCTCAACTACCGTTCCTATTGCCTTCAGAGCGTCCTGAGAGACCCGTAGAGGGGGTAGATTCAGTTCTATAGTCCGTTCTCGCTTAACCGGCAGTATGCGGCTCAGACAGAGCCGTAAGGCCGTCGCATCGCCGCCCATTGCCAGATCGATACACCGCCGTGTGAGGGCCTCAGATTCGCCGTTGAGCAGAGCTTCAGTAGCCATCGTGGATTTGTTTCTTACGCCTTTAGGGCGTCCAGCTAGGTTGCCGGACCGACCGGGCTGGAATAGATGATTGCGGTTTTTCATTACTGTTTTCACGCTGTAATTTCAGTTGCTAAAAAGGAATCACCTGTTTGGCTACGTCCACTCTACGGGGCAAGGTTGTCTATCGAGGCCCCCCGACCGAACCTATTTTTCTGAAGACAGTCCAATTTCTCGCTAGGGG
>CAUZWH010000355.1:0-4006 GCA_963583675.1 Alphaproteobacteria bacterium | reverse complement strand
CGCGTCTCAACAAAACCCGTTCAGCGCGTCGATTGCGTGCGCGGTCGTTCGACCAGGTTCGTTCGAACCATAGTCCTCGCGGACATCGAGGAGACTATGGACACTGCGGGGTTGCCGTCTCTGCGCGAGCGCAGAAACCGGCTCAGTCCAGCGATTTTCAAGATGTATGGTTGCCGGGTTGGTACAGCCGGGCAGGAAGATACACGCAGGATCTCGTGACTCTGATCACGGAGCTATACGCGGTTGGCCCGTCAACTTCAATCTCGCGCCTGCTAGTTCTTGCCGTTGAACAAACGATCGAGAATGCCGTTGGCGACGTGATGGATGGGTCCTTCCAACCACGCCAATCGGCCGGGCTCATAACCCTTGATGGTCATCGCGTGCTGTAACGACTTCACCATGTCGCGGTCCTCCTCGAACACCGTCTTCAGGAAGGTGTGATAGATCTCGGACTTTTCGTCATAGTCGGGATCGTCGAACCACTCGGTGGGAAACAGGCTGTACATAATGACGTGGCACGATGCCGGGCCGGTCGGCCAACTCGTCAACATGCGCACATGGTCGCTGCGGGCAACCATATGGACGTTGGGTTGCATGAAGCCCATGGTCGCGAAACTCACGGGTTCATGGGCGATCCACGGCAATTGCCCGAACAACGGCTTCGCTTCCGGGTTCATCGGTTGCGAGGCGTAATCGATCCGCATCCCGCCGCGCGGGTGCAGCGTGATCTCGGCGTCGTCAACATTGGTGCCGGCACCAAACGTCGACGCGTGCAGCGTGCCGACGTGATACATATCCATCGCGTTTTCGGAGACCAGCTTCCAGTTGCAATCGAAGTCCCACTCGAGGCGCGATGACAGCCGGCATTTTTCCGGGTGCAGAAACGCGAAATCTTCCTCGAATTGCAGCAGTGACTTGTCGAGCGCCACGACATCGGGGTTAAAACTCACGAACACGCAGCCGCGCCACGTGTCCAGCTTCAGCGGTTTGAGCCGGCATTTGGTCGGATCGAACCCTTCCGCCTCTTTCATATACGGCGCACCGACCAGCTTGCCCTCGAGATCGTAGAGCCAGCCATGATAGGGGCAGCTGAATTCCTGGGTATTGCCCGATCCATCCGCGACCTCGACGCCGCGGTGGGCGCACACATTGGCAAACGCATTGAGCTTGCCGGCATTGTCCCGAACGATGACCAGCGGTTCGCCAAGCACCCGAAACGTCATGAAGTCGCCGGGATTTGCGAGTTCTTCCTCACGCGCCATCATGAGCCAGTCCTGCATGAACATGTGCTCTTTTTCGCGCGCGTAGATCTCCGGCGATGAATAAACATAGCCCGGCGCATGCCACGCCTGGTCGATCGACTTGCGGAAGCCCTCAAGACCTTCGCCCACAGCGGGTGCCGCTTCAATCAAAGCCATAAACCTGCCTTCCGTTAGTCAGCGCCTTCAGAATATATAGCCAGTATCGCCGAAACCCTATCCGTTCGCGAGTCTGCCGGCGTCAGCGTCCAACCGGCTTAACATTGATCAAACAGGCGATCCATGAGTCCACTGATGACGTAGTGGATCGGGCGATCGAGTTTGGCCAGACGCCCGGGTTGGTAGATGTCGCCGGGTGCATGGCTGGCTTGAAACAGCGGGGGTCGCAGGACTGCCCGCGCCGCCTCCCGTTCATCCGAGACTGCCGAGGGTCCCATCTGATCTAGGTCCTGGCGAACCAGTCGATCACCAACCGGCCCCATTCGTCAGCCTTCTCGATCCAGTTGGCGTGCGAGGTGTTTTCCTGAATCGCCAGTTCGGCGCCGGGGATTCGCGCCCACATCTCGCGCGCATAGCGCGGCCCGGTGATCATGTCCTCGTAACCCCCACAGTTGACCAGAGTCGGACAGCGAATACCGCTCAGTGTGTCGATAATGTCGTGTGCGCAATATGCATCGGCAATGCGCTGGAACGCCCCCGGTGTCGGAAACGTATCTTCGGCGAGGCGTCCCTTCCAGGCATTGTCCGCCAGCTCGGGCCGCGAATTGAAGGTTTCGGGCGTCAATACCCACAGGGCCAGCTCTCGCGCCCAGATCTCGCGATCGAGATCGTAGAGATCCTTCCACACGCCCATCACGGTCTTGAGAAAGTTATCGGCCCGCGCGCATCCGGCCCCGAGAAACAGCGAACGCACCTTGTCGGGGTGGTTGATCGCGAGCTGCGCCGCGATCAGGCCGCCCATCCCGCAACCGCCCAACACGCGAATGTTTTCTAGCCCGAGATGGTCGAGCAGCCCAGCCAGGTCATCGCCCATCATCTGTGTGGTGTAGGGATATTTGGGCGCGCCTGACCGCCCCATTCCGCGATGATCGTGACGAATGCACCGGTAGCTCTCGGCAAACAACTCGCGGTGATGGGCGTGGGCGCGTTCGGCCAGCGCCCAGCCGGTGGTGATGAGCAACGGCTCGCCGGTGCCACATTCTTCGTAATACATCTCGATGTCGGAGACCGTTGCGTAGGGCATGAGGCGTTCTCAATCCTGGTTTGGTGCCGGCGCGCTGGTGATCGCCCGCCAGATGCATTCCGGCGTCACCGGCATCTCGATATGGGTGACGCCAACCGGCGCCAGCGCATCGAGCACGGCACTCATGATCGCCGGCAAAGCGCCCACCGTGCCGGCCTCACCAGCGCCCTTGATACCAAGCGGATTGGTCGTCGAAGGCACCGTGTTTGTCGCGACCGTCAGCGTGCGCGACATGTCGCTGGCGCGCGGCATCGCATAGTCCATGAAACTCGCCGTCAACAACTGGCCGTGTTCGTCATAAAGCACCTGCTCGAACAACACCTGACCCAGTCCTTGCGCAATGCCGCCGTGAATCTGGCCCTTCACCATCATCGGGTTGATCACCGTCCCGACATCATCGGCGACGGTATAGTCGAGCAGTTCGAGGGCGCCGCTCTCGGGGTCGATCTCCACCTCGCAGACATGGCAGCCATTGGGAAAGGTCGGCGCCGGGGGCGCAAACACGGCGCGTTCCTGCAATCCCGGTTCCATCCCCGGCGGGATCGCCAGCACGCTGTGGGCGGCCTGAGCAACCTCGGCGAGCGTCAACCGTCGATCGGTCCCGGCCACCGCGAAAATGCCATCGTCAAACTCGATATCACCCTCGGCCGCCTCCAATAGATGCGCCGCCAACCGTCGCCCTTTGGCGATGATTTTCTCGGCCGCCATCGCCATTGCCGCACCGCCGACGCTGGCCGAGCGTGATCCAAACGTGCCGACGCCATGAAACACCGCGTCGGTATCGCCTTCCACAACCCGCACCCGGTCGGGATCGATCCCCAGGAAGTCGGCCGCCAGTTGCGCATACATGGTCTCGTGGCCCTGACCGTGATTGGCCGAGCCCGACACCAAGGTTGCGGCGCCATCCGCTTCGAAGCGAATTTCAGCTGCTTCCTCCATGAAAGCGCCGGACTGTTCGAGCGCGTTGGCGATGCCGATGCCGCGCAGCCGGCCACGTTTTTTGGCCTCGGCCCGGCGCGCTTCGAAACCGTCCCAGTCGGCGGTCTCGGTCGCCAGCTTGAGTCCGCGCGGGAAGTCGCCGCTGTCATAGTTGAACGTCAACGCCGTCTGGTAGGGCATGGCGTCGGGTTGAATGAGGTTGCGCCGCCGCAGTTCGGCGCGATCGATGCCCATTTCGCGCGCCGCGACGTCGATCACCCGTTCAATTGCGTACACCGCCTCGGGACGCCCGGCGCCGCGATAGGGCGCGGTTGAATTGGTATTGCTGTAGGCGCCAACCACTTCGACGTGAATCGCCGGGGTCGTGTAAACGCACGCAAGGCTGCCCAAATTGTTGGTCGGGCAGTGCGGGCCGAACGGCCCAACATAAGCGCCGACATTTGCCACCGCGCGCACGCGTAAACCGAGAAACTTCCCCGCATTGTCGAGCGCGAGTTCGGCGCGGGTAACATTGTCGCGTGCATGATCGTCGGCCAAGAAAGATTCGCTCCGCTCCGAGATCCAT
>CAUZWH010000354.1:0-4008 GCA_963583675.1 Alphaproteobacteria bacterium | reverse complement strand
GATGGCGGTGTGTGCCTTGTCGGTCCTTGCTGACGAAGAAATTCAGTTTGTAGAGCGGATTAGCGTTGATCGGGCGCTCAAAGATGAGCCGGCGCTGAAGCATTTCGATGCGCTTAAGGCGGTAGATATCCTCGGCGAATTCACCGACGCCTTGCAAGATGACCATGACGACGCCAAAGAGATTCTCCACAACAAGATTCGACGCTTTGCCGGAGATCATAAGCAGTCGCGGACGCTAATGCGGGTTTCCTATCTCATCATCGCGGCAGACCAAGAGATCTCGGATGAAGAACATGAGATCTTCGTAGAGCTATGTCATGTTCTCGAGCTCGAACCCGATCAGGTCTGGGAAGAGCTCCACGTTTGATCGCCGCCGGCGCCTTTCGACGCAGCCAGGTTCATCAATCAATCACGTGAAACCCGGTTTGGCTCTCGCGAGCTGAAACTGCCGAGTCGCGCAGTAACCGGCGCAGCACGTTTCCATTGCCGGGGTTGCGGGGGATCTCTTCGACGAAGACGTAGCCGCGCGGACGCTTGAAGCTAGCTAGCGAACTTTCCCTAAAATGCGCGTCGAGCTCGGCTGGCAGGCCCGGCGTCTCCATGCGCTCCTCGTCATCGCCTTGCCGGACGACGCAGCCGAGCACCATTCGGCCCCATTTTGGATCGGCAATACCGACAACGGCACAGTCGGCGACATTCTCTTGGGCCTGCAACACAGCCTCGACTTCGTCCGGGTAAATGCTCTCGCCGCCGGAGCGAATCATGTCATCAACCCTGCCGTGTAGGGTGAAGTAGCCGCGGTCGTCTTCTACGGTGATCACATTGCCGGTGTAATACCAACCGTCGCGGACTTTCTCGGCAGTCGCGTCGGGCAGGTGGAGATACTCGGTGAACACGGCGTCGGCTCTCGCATCGACGATGAGTTCGCCTTCTTCGCCGGCACCGATAATGTCGTCAGGATCACCGAGTTTCGCCGCTTGTTCCTCATTGGTCTCGATTTTCGCACCATCGGCCGATTCGTCTTGGGTCGCCACTGGCGGCGCGCGACCCGCGACGAGATCAGGGCGTTCGAGGCGCTTTTCGCGGAATACGTCGTTACCACTTATGCCATGCGGCTGGCGCGCTATCAGATCGACACGCGCAATGTTGGTGAGGTGCGCGCTGACGGCCAGGGCGGCGCGGTGGTCACCAGCGAAATCATACCGCGGGACGGGGCCCGAGCACGCATCGAGTGGCGCGTTCGCGGTAAGCCCGGCAACTACAAGATCATCGATGTGGTGATCGAAGGAATCAGCATGGCGATCAACCAGCGCTCGGAGTTCGCATCTGTGATCCAGCGTGGGGGCGGCGAGTTCGATAGCCTGCTCACACAGCTCCGTAAACGGACTAACCGCAACTAGGCTTGTCGGTCGTGGGTGATTTGTCTCGATCGGGCCGCTGCCAGACAAAAACAACCCCGGAGCTTGGTCGGCACCGGGGTTGTTTCTTGAACGCTGCTTTGGCTCAGCCCAGGCTGGCTAAATCAGCCAGAACTTGATCGGGATGGTCCGCCGGTTTGACCGTGGCGTAAGCCTTGGCGATCTTGCCGTCGGGTCCAATCAATACCGACATGCGGCTCGGATATTGCGAGTCCGCATCGGCGACCCCAAACGCAATTGAGGTTGCTTTCGAGGTGTCGCATAGCAGGTCGTAGGGGAAATCAAACTTCTCCCGAAACTTCTTGTTATCATCGGGCGTATCGAAACTGATTCCCAGCACGACGGTATTGGCTTTTTCGAAGTCCTGGATTCGATCACGGAATCCTTTTCCTTCGATCGTTCACCCAGGTGTATCGGCTTTGGGATACCACCAGAGAAGAACGTAGCGACCGGTGAAATCGTCCGATTTCACGGCCGCGCCGTCCTGATTGCTCAGCTCAAAGCTGGGCGCCGGTGTCCCGACATCGATCAGAGGCATGACAGCTCCTTTGTTGAGAACATCAAGAGCGCCGATCGTAGCACTAATCGGTCGCGGCGCCAGCCGGACGAAGATCTGGGCGGTCGGTCGGAATTACCGGATCGGATTCTCGGGGCCGCGGCCTCGGTAGCGGTCGATAAACGCGGCAGCGGTCGCTTCATCGAAGGATTTCAGCACGAGTTTCTTGCGCCACGCCGTAAGAATTAGAGACTGACCCAGCCCGGCCTTGGGCGTTGCGATAACACCGCCCCAGAGGTGGGTGAATAGCGACGTCCAGACTCGCAACGTGTCCAAATCAGATTGTTCGGCCGCATCGTAGTAGATGACGATGTGGCCATGCTCCAGCGAGTGAACGAGTCGCGCGGGCGGTTGTCCGACCTCGAAAAATCCAGGGTCGAGAGGAAGCGGGTTGTGCCTGCCCGACGTTGGCGGATTATCGCGGTAGGAATAGGGACCCTGGTGGCCGGTCCCTTCGAAGGGCGGCGATTCAACGGCGGCGAGTGACGCCTTTTCCGATCTGGCGAGATCATCAAAACGGCTTTCGCTCTGGGAACCGAGCCAGGAGCTAATGCCCCAAGCCACACCAGCAATGGCAATAACGGCGAATGCAATCAAATCAAATCGTCGTCGCCCCGACCATGCGGATTTCGCCGGCTCTGCGCCACCGGCGGTTTTCACGTTGTGTTTCGACTTTGCCACGTCCGTTTTCACCACATTGCTGGGGCGCAAGCAATCCTCAAAACGCGGGGTTGACGGTGTCGTGATCGGTTTTGCGGCCACCGGCCGTTGCCGGTGCTATCATCTCGATGGAGATTTACAGGGCATAACCGCCGCGCGATAGGCATTGAACAGGAGCACCAGCTATGACCGTACAGAACGACGTGGACACCGCGCCAGATTTACCCGAGCAAGGCCCCTACGGTGTGTGGCACGAGGAGGATGGTGATTCCTGGTGGCAGCCCGAACCTGCCAACGGACACGTTACGCTCAAGGTGACGCCCGATATGTTTCCCAACAATCTTTTCTCGGTCGGTCTGCAATACATCGATCCGGGCTGCGCGTTGCGCGACCACGGGCACCAAAGTAACGACGAGATCCTGTTCGTTTGGGAAGGCGAGGGCACGGCCTATGTCAACGGCGAAACCCACAAAGTGAAGCCGGGCTCGGTCATCTACGTCGGCCGTTTTGTTAAGCACGGGTTCGTTAATGATGGACCAGGGCAGCTCAAGCTGATGTGGGTGATTACCCCGCCCGGCCTTGAAGGTGTTATCCGCGGCATGGGACAGCCCCGTGAACCCGGTAGCGAGCGTCCGAGCAGCTTTGACCGGCCGCCGAATGTTCGCGACATACTCGATGCCGGCAAGTTTGCGCGCCCTGAGCAACTCGCGCCGGGCGGCAGCGGCCGCTAATCACGAGCGTATGTTGGCAGCCAACGCCGGTGGGTGAATTCCTGAAGGTGCGCCTATCTCTCCTCACAGGGTTAGGCGCCCTCGTGCTGGCCGGTTGTGACGTCAGCCCGCCGGATGAGATCGCAACCCGTGAGGAAGCGCTATCGTCATGGGCCGAGGTGCTTGGGCAATTCGTCGATAGCGAAGGCCGTGTCGATTTCGCCGGGCTCGCCGACACGCCGGTCGCGCTCAACCGCTTCGTCAATCATGTCTATCGGGTTGGGCCCAACTCGCACCCCGAGCAATTCGACGGCGCGCTGGCGGCGCTCGCGTACTACATCAACGCCTACAACGCCTTGGCAATGTACAACGTACTCGACGCCGGCATCCCGCGTTCGCTCGCGAACTGGTGGCGCCATTTCACGTTCTTCTATGCCCGCAGGCTTCAACTTGGTGGCACGCCGATCTCGCTTTACCATCTGGAGAACGACATCATCCGGCCACTCGGCGACGAGCGCGTCCATTTCGCGCTCAACTGCATGGCGGTGGCGTGCCCGCGCCTGCCCAAAACCCCGTTCGCGGCCGACCGCCTCAACAATCAACTAGAACAGGAGGCACGGCGCTTCTTCGGTGAGCCGTGCAATCTCGTGGTCGATGACAAGGG
>CAUZWH010000353.1:0-4012 GCA_963583675.1 Alphaproteobacteria bacterium | reverse complement strand
ACCTTATGCGTTCTCGGACGAAGACATCAGAGACTTCGCCGCTACCCATCCCGGAGCTCACTGTCTACTGATCGATGGTGAGTTGACGTCGTGGTACGGCAGCCGCGCCATCGCGGGACTCGGTTATCTGAAAAATCTCACGACAGAAATTGCTTTGGCACCCTCGGATGTCCGCTGAAGGCGAGCCCTAAGCGATACGCTATTTACGGACACCCCTATCCGCAGCGTTGTAGTATCGCGACAAGTTCGCGCCCATAGCACCAAGCTCCGCGCGCCACAAATAAACACTCGGAGAGCCCCGATGATCGACGTTTACACCTGGCCAACGCCCAATGGCCACAAGGTGCACATCATGCTCGAGGAAACCGGCCTCGAATACAAAATCATCCCGGTCAACATCGGCAAGGGGGATCAGTTCGACCCCGAGTTCCTCAAGATCAGTCCCAATAACAAGATGCCTGCCATCGTCGATTATGACGTCCCTGACGGAAAGCCCTATTCGATGTTTGAATCAGGTGCGATCCTGATGTATCTCGGCGACAAAACAGGTCAGTTTTTTCCCACCGAAACCACCGCGCGTTACCTGGTCGCGCAATGGCTAATGTTCCAGATGGGGCACGTCGGTCCGATGCTGGGGCAGGCGCATCATTTCAGGAACTACGCGCCCGAGCCGATTCCCTACGCGATCGAACGCTATTCCGGCGAGGCCAATCGGCTTTACACAGTGCTCAACACACGTCTCGCCCAGGTCGATTACGTTGCCGGCGACTATTCCATTGCCGACATGGCGATCATGCCATGGCTGCGCTATCCCGACCGCCAGGGCGTCATCATCGACGACTACCCCCACGTACAGCGCTGGCTTGATGCAATCAATGCGCGACCGGCGGTGGTTCGTGGACTTGAGGTCCTGGCCAGTGAAACCCGCCGCGATACCAAGTTCAACGAGGAGGAACGCTCGATCCTGTTTGGCGACCGGCAAGTCGTGCAGCAGTGAACGGGCTAGCGCGATGATCGATCTCTATACTTGGGGCACGCCAAACGGGCGCAAGGCTTCGGTAATGCTCGAGGAGGTCGACCTCGACTATCGCGCGCACGCCATCAATATCGGCAAGGACGAGCAATTCGCACCGGATTTCCTCAAGATCAGCCCTAACAACAAGATACCTGCAATGGTCGATCACGACGGACCCAACGGCGCGCCGCTATCGATGTTCGAATCGGGCGCGATGTTGCTGTATCTCGCCCGCAAGACTGGCAAGTTTTTACCAACCGATGAGGTCGCCTACTTCGAAGTGATGCAGTGGTTGATGTTTCAGATGGGCGGTGTGGGACCGATGTTCGGTCAGGCCCATCATTTCCGTCGTTTCGTCAAAGATGACATTCCGTACGCCCACGAGCGTTACACCAACGAAACCAAACGTCTCTACGGTGTCATGGATAAGCGTCTAGGTGACTCCCAATACCTGGCCAACGATGAATACAGCGTGGCCGATATCGCAACGTTTCCCTGGGTCGCGCGCTATGAGTGGCACGGCATCGACTTCGAGGCCGACTACCCCAACGTATGGCGTTGGTATCAATCGATTTGGGATCGCCCCGCCGTCAAGCGCGGGTTCGAGGTGCCCTAGCGAACTACCAAGCCGACGTGACGGTTTGCTATCGGCGGGTGGCACCCAGCGAACGCTCGCGCCTGGCCTATCGGCGAAGTCATCTCGCCGCAATCTCTCCGGTGCGCTAACCCTTTCTTAACCTTAACGCGTCGAAATAGGGGTCGAACGAAAAGCTGACGATAATTTCTTACGTAGGACCTGGAGTTCCCAAGTGTCAGTAAGGAGAAAAAAGATGAACGCAACATTTGATCGTAATTCTCTACCGTCTTGTGCGGCCGCTGCTGAAGCAGGGGTAATCGATGCGCAGTTCTGTCTTGGCATACACTACGCTAACGGTCTCGGCATCGATCGAGACTATGTTGTCGCCCACAAATGGCTCAATCTCGCCGCCATGCAAGGCGACCCGAGTGCGCGCGACGTGCGTTGTGAGCTAGCGCTAGAGATGTCCACCCATGACATCGTCGAAGCCCAGCGTCTCGCGCGTGAATGGACCCGCACTCATTAGTTGGGGTGCCACACGGGCGCAGATCTGCGCCCGTTCAGCGCGTAGAATTCCCGGATTAAGGTGATTTGATATACGAACTGCGTCGTAGGGACGCGTTCGTCTCGTCCGGAGATCGTTCGCGATCAGATCTGCGACCCAGCGACCGACGAAGGACGATTGGTCGCTCGACGTCGCCACCGATCACGCTGGGACAGTACTCAACCCCCAATTAGATCCCCCAAATTAGATCTATGGCGTGCTGTTAGGCCGAAGGGCCGAGCGCAACCTTGGCAACGGTCTGCCAGGCTTCGCCGTGCGATACCATGCAGGTCGGGCCGCCCGGCTTGGTGATCAAAATCGTCCAGCTGCCATCTTGGGCGGCCAGCACTTCGATCATGCTGCCGGTTGCCGTTAAGCCTACGGCGACGGGGTTTTCCTGATATTTGTTGCCGAGTTGATCGACGAAAGTTGCGCGCGGAGCGCAGACAGTCTGGGCGACTGCCGGTGTGGTTAACTGAATAGCGAACAAACCGGCGGCGAGGGTCAAAGCAATCTTCTGGAACATGGCTTGGTCTCCTTTCACGGCAGGTTTGCCGCAGTTCAAAAACTCACACGTCATTGCGTGCAAAATGCCATCTCCCCCTGCTCTACGACTACACCTCCCTCATTCGGACTCGTTAAGAAAATTTAATACTCAGTAAAAACGGTTACTTACGTCATATTATTGATGTAATATCTAACGCAATTGGCTAATATTTCAAGTACGATCATGGGGCATTGTCAGCGCGTGAGGGGTGGGTGGGCCTATCCCTTTAGGGGAATCATGCGATGATTTGGCGCTGAACTGGTCAGCGCGTTGACAGCGGACAGCGTGCCGCGTAGAACGAATTTCGGCGCCGCAAGCGCAAGATTTCCGCGACGTCGGGGGAATTCCGGAGGGATGGCCGAGTGGTCGAAGGCGGCGGTTTGCTAAACCGTTGTACGGTCAAAAGCTGTACCGAGGGTTCGAATCCCTCTCCCTCCGCCATCTACTCTACATAAACAACTGATATTAAAAGATAATATTGATTTTTGTGGGTTCTCGTCCCTCAAAATATCCCACCTTTGTAAGCGGATGGTATGAGTGTTTTTCGGTTCTCACCGGAACAACTGCCGGACCTAGCTGCGCAGATTTATTTTCGGCAGGCCCCGACAAATAGTGCTCCTTACACTCAGACAGGAGCGTCCTGTTGCCCCCGTGCCTATCAGGCCGGGGTGCAAGCTCTCAGCATTTAGTGAATCTCTGCAACCCTTTCTGACTCCGGTTCCGCGACGAGTGCGGTGCGACCTACGTCATCTCCAACATGAGCCCGGGTGGCATGGAGCACGAGAAAGCAGCGAAATTGATGGAACTCCTTGCAACAAAAGTGATGCCGAAATTCCAGTAGCGCTTTTCATTCAAGAGTGGTGTTGTCTCAGCTTACTGGCTTGAGTTGTTACCTAATGCGGGAGCCCTTTCAGTTGCGGTGCCTGAAGACTGAACTTACATCGGCTTGCACGACCATAAGTCCAAATTCAGTCCCACAGACAAGGTGGATGACCAACTAGAGTTTTTTTGTTCAGATGAAACCGTTGACGATTATTGGTATCGCAACAGGGGTGAGGAATACTTTCGTTGCCAAGGTGCGTAAAAGCGATGGTGAGCTTTCGTAGGGCACAATTTCACGAGCCAACAACTTTGGACCAAATAGCTCAGAGACTGTTGGCTTTGACGCCATGGCGTTCAGCATTAAAATGTTTGGGTGAGCACCCTGGATTGATCGGAGTACAATGTGACGCGGCCTCATATAGAATTCATCCGGTCTCAGGCGCTCCCCTGGCGGGAAGGCCTCTATGCCGGCTATCGTCCAAAAATTGAGTCCAAGACACTCAGCGA
>CAUZWH010000352.1:0-4018 GCA_963583675.1 Alphaproteobacteria bacterium | reverse complement strand
CACCGCCGGATCATTTGATGCCGCCAGCAGTTCCTGTTGGAGCTGGCGGCTCTCCTCGGTGGCATCGTCGCCCTCGACGATTTCATCAACCCGAATGTACTCAAGCCCCGTGAAGTAGTGCTTACCCTTTTGACCCAGGTGCTCGTCGACGTAGCGCGGTGTCAGGTCGCCATATTTGTCACCCAGCGCCTTCTCAAATAGGTCCTCGGGCTCGATCATGTGCGAATCACTTGAAATAATAAGCTGGTTGTCCATTTACCGCCTCCCACGGATTGCTCACCTCGATTCAACTAAACCAGGCAAGCGAATGCAATCGGCTGGAATTGTTACGCCGCCCCAACTTCTCGAGTCTCGGGCAAGGCCATGTTGAAGAAGTTGGCGATGTTGTAATAGCTGAGGTCCGCCATCAGCGCAGGATCGTGATTTCCGAACAGATCCTGGACAACCTGCTGGCTCCGCGGATATGTGCAGCGGGCGTGCGGAAAGTCCGAGCCCCAGGCAATGTTTTTGAGGTTGGCGTGGCCGATGCAGACCTCCCACGCTGTATCATCGATCATGCAGTGGAATATCTGATCCTGGTAATCGTCAACCGGCCGTTTAGGCGGGATCACGTTGGCTGCTTGGCCCAGCTCATCGCAGAGTTGGCGGTTGCGATACAGCCAGTGCGGCAGCCACGAAACCTCATGCTCCGAGCACACAACTTTGAGCTTCGGAAAGCGGTCGAATATCCCGCCAAATATGAAGTCGTTGCTCAGCACCCACGACGCTTCGGAGAACAGCTTGATCGTTTCGCCGGGAATGCGCCCCCGTTCGGCGCCGTGAAAGGTGAATAGGTCTTTGACGTTGCCGGCGATGATATACAGGGTGATCGGCAGGTCATGATCCTGCGCCGCTGCCCAAAACCGATCGTAGCTGGGATCGTGATATTGCGGCCATGACGGGCGCGCATCGATGTTGATGAGGATGCTTCGCACGCCTTTCTTGGCCGCCCGCTCCAATTCTTTCACCGCCCAATCGACATCTGCGAGATGGACCATGCCGGTGCCATACAGCCGCCGGGGCTCGGCGCTACAATGCTCGGTGAGCCAGTCGTTGAAAACGCTGCAGCAATCACGGGCGAGATCATCGTTGGGTGCGCGCAGCGTATAGAGCGTCCACGTGGCGTTCAGCACCTCACCCCAAACACCGTCCTTATCGAGGCATTTGAGGCGCGCTTGGGGATCTTCCGAAGCGCGCAAACGATCCTCGCGAAACGCCTCTCGCTCGGGATCGGCGCCGCCACCGACATTGTCGAGCCGGATGTACTCATAGCCCATGAAATAAAAGGTCCCGCTTACGCCTTGATAAGAATCGAGGTAACGCGGGCACGCGTCGGGGTATTTATCCCCAAGCGCATTGGTGTAGAGGTCGGCGGGTTCGAGTACGTGCGAATCACTAGAATTGATCCAATCCATTGTCTGCCCTCCTCGGCCAGCGACGCGCCCAAAAAAGAAAAGGGCGGCCCCGGCCGCCCTGTCCTCAATCTCGAGATTGCAGGGGCTACTCCGCGGCCATCGCGCGGGTCTCCGGCAACGTCATGTTGTAGTAGTTGGCGACGTTGTAATAGGTGAGATCGGCCATCAGTTTGGGATCGTGATGGCCGAACAAATCGCCGACAATCTTCTGGCTGTTGGGGTAAGTGCAACGCGCATGCGGAAAATCCGAACCCCACGCAATGTTGGTCATCGGCACATGACCGATACAAAGCTCCCAGGCGCTATCGTCGACCATACCGTGGAAAATCTGCGGCATATATTCGTCGATCTCCTTGTCCGGCACGTGAATACCCATCGTCGGCCCGAGCGCACTCTTCATCTGGCGGGCGCGGAACAGCCAGTACGGCAGCCACGAAACTTCAAACTCGGAGCAGGCGATCTTGAGCTTAGGAAAGCGATCCAGGATGCCGCCGAAGATGAATTCGTTGCTCAGCACCCAGGTGCATTCCTGCAATAGCTTGTAGGTTTCGCCGGGGACATATTTTCGGTCGTCACCGTGGAACGTAAACAGGTCTTTGACGTTACCGGTGATGATATGCAGGGTAACCGGCATATCGAGATCCTGCGCGGTGGCCCAAAACTTGTCGTATTGGGGCTCATGATAAAGCGGCCACCCGGGCCGGGTGTCGCAATTGATCAGAACGCTCTTCAGCCCCAATTTGTGGACGCGCTCAAGTTCCTTGACCGCCCATTCCGGGTCTTGCATGTACACCATCGACGTGCCGTAAAGCCGCTTGGGGTCGGCACTGCAGTGCTCGGCGATCCAATCGTTGTAAACCTCGCAGCAGTCACGCACCATCCGGTCGTTGGGCGCACGCATGGTGTAGAGCATCCATGTCGAATTAAGGATCTCGGCCCAGATCCCGTCCTTATCGAGACACTTTATGCGCTCGTAGGGATCCTTGGAGGCTTTGATCATTTCCTCCATCAACGCGGCACTCTCCGGCGTCGAATCATCGCCTTCGACGATTTCATCGACCCGGACATATTCGTAACCGGTGTAATAAAACTTGGCTTTGATGCCGCCGTGCTCATCGATATAGCGCGGGCATTCATCAGCGTATTTTTTGCCCAGTGCGTTCTCGAACAAATCCTCGGGTTCGAGGATGTGAGAATCGCTCGAGTTAATCCAATCCATCGCGGTCAAACTTCCCTATTGCAGTGTACTGTTAGTCAGTTTACTCGGCGGCGATCGAGCGGGTTTTCATCCCCGCTACTTTTTTCTGCGAGTATTCCTCGCTCCACATGTCGTAGGAGAAGTGGCTCATGGTCGCCGGATTGTAGACGTGATCCGGCACCTTCACTTCGTCGGCACCCATATAGATGGCGCGGATGTTGCGCCGGTCCTGCACCACCTTGATATCTTCGAGCGGATTGGCATCAAGGACCAGGAAGTCGCCTAAGCGGCCTTCGGCCAGGACGCCGACATCGGCCGCATGGCGCAGCATGGCCGCATTGCCAGACGTCGCTATCTGCAGGGCCTCACCGTTTGAAAATCCAAGGCCGCTGACAAAGAATTCAATCTCCCGGGCGTGCCACTCGCCATAGGGCGTGATGGCAAATCCTGAATCAGTACCGATCAGGAATCGCACCCCGGCGTCCTTGGCTTTGCGCAAGTTCTCGCAGCCATCGACATAGATCTTCTTTAACAGATCAACGTTCCCGGCATTGCCATCGGTCGGTTGGGTGAATTCGGCCCCGTTAACCAGCAACGCGAACGTCGGGCAGATCGCGATATCCTTCTTGAGGCATAGATCGATGCCTTCCTGGTCGATATAGAAGGCGTGGAAGATGACGTCGCAACCCGCTTTGGCGGATTGAATAACGCCCTCACGGCCGCGCGCATGACTAATTACCTTTTTGCCGAGCCGGTGGCTTTCGGTGACCATAGCATCGAGTTCATCTTGGCTGAAGCAGCCGGCGAGCTCGCCGGTGCGCGCATTCATAAAGAAACCGTCGGCCGCAAGTTTGATCATGTCGACGCCGTCTTTGACCTGTACGCGTATCTCCTCGATCGCTTCGACGGTGTTTTTCACGAGCGTGCCCACACTCGTGTCGGGGACGCCAATCCAGCTCGGGTAATAGTCTGAAAGCCCCTGACGTGCGGTAATTTGCCGACCTGAGCTGGTGATCCGGGGACCCACGTAAAGTCCGGCATCGATCGCGTCACGCACTGCCAGGGTTACCCGCCCGGTAATCGCCGGGTCGGCCATCGAGGTGACGCCGGCGCCCAACACCTGTTGCGCCGCCATCATTGCCCGAATGGCGCGAAATTCGACCGATGAATAGAGGTCGATATCCTCTTCGTTCATGGCGTTGCCGTAGCTGATATGCACGTGGACATCGATCATGCCCGGCATCACGAAAGCATCGCCACAATCAATCGTTTGATCGCCTTTATTCGGTTTGGGCGCATTTGCCGTTGGGCCGACATAGGTGATCCGATCGCCCTCGGCGACAATCGTTTGATCCGACGCGGCGCT
>CAUZWH010000351.1:0-4027 GCA_963583675.1 Alphaproteobacteria bacterium | reverse complement strand
GATGAACGAAAATCGCCCACTCAATAAGGGCACAGTGATCGATGCCGAGGGCCGGCCATCGCACGACGCCTCGGTGATGTTTGATGAGCCGCTGGGCGCGCTGCTGCCGGTCGGCGAACACAAAGGCTATGGCTTGGCAATGGCCTGCGAACTGCTTGCTGGTTTGCTATCAGGTGGCGGGACTCTGCAGCCCGACAATGAGCGGCGTGGCGGCATCGTCAACAACATGTTTGCAATATTGCTCAACCCGCTTCGTTTCGGCGATGGGCACTGGCTTGCCCGTGAGTTTGACGCAATGACCGATTACGTCAAATCGACTCCACCAACGGATCCTGAATTGCCGGTGTTGATCGCAGGTGAGCCTGAGCAACAAGCCGCTGACATGCGCCGGCGCGCTGGCGTCCCGATAGATGCAACCTCGTGGGAGGAAATTCTGGCTGCAGGGGAGCCGCCGGGCCTCGCCCCACGTGATCTTCTTAGCCTCATTGATTAGTCAGACAACTAGCCAAGCTTCCGTATGATGATATCTGCTACACCGGTTGCTGCGATCGATGACGGCGCGTACGATCGCGCAGCACGGACGACGATCCTGTGTGCCGATTCGGAGGATTAGGATGAGCGACGGGACCGATCTGCGATGGCCGGCGGCGGACTTCAGTCGCGTGCCCTACCCCGTTTTTAACGATCCGGGAATCTACGCGCGCGAGCAAGAACGCGTCTTTCAAGGACCGATTTGGTGCTATCTGGCGCTTGAGGCGGAAATCCCTGAAATTGGCGACTTCAAATCGACCTTCATCGGCGACACGCCGGTCGTCGTTAACCGCAACAACGATGGCGTTATCCATGCGTTTGTTAATCGCTGCGCGCACCGCGGGACGATGCTGGTGCGTGAGCCCTTTGGAACGACTCAGGACCACACCTGCATCTACCACCACTGGTGTTATGACCTCGCCGGCAATTTGATTGGTGTTCCCTTCGAACGCGGCATTCGCGGCAAAGGCGGCATGCCGGAGACATTCGATAAACGCAATCACGGTTTGCAAACGCTCAATGTCGCGACTTATCGCGGCGTTATCTTCGGCTCGTTTAGCCATGAGGTAGAATCGCTTGAGAGCTTCCTCGACAAACCCAACATGGAATATCTCGACACCATGTTTAATAGGCCGATCGAAATACTCGGTCACTGGCGCCAACGTATTCCCGGTAACTGGAAATTCTATTTCGAAAACCTCATGGATTCCTATCATGCCGGGCTCCTGCACCAGTTCCAAACGACCTTTGGGATCATGCGGACAACTCAGCGTGGCGGCTCGAAGATGGACCGCCTCAAGCGCCACCGGGTACTGTTTACGGTTTACGACAGCGATGATCTGGAGGCGAGTGATGAACAACTACTCAAGAACCTCGGCGTCTATGACGACACCTTGTCGCTAGCTGATCCCAGCATGATCGAGTTTCGCGACGAGGTCGGCGATGGTTGCGCGATCATGATGATGGCGTTGTTTCCAAGCGTCATTTTTCAGCGTCTGTCGAATACGTTGGCGACGCGCCAAATTCGGCCGCGCGGTCCAAACGAATTCGAACTCAATTGGACCTGCTTTGCCTACGCCGATGATGATGAGTCGCTCCGTAAGCTGCGCCTTAAACAGGTCAATATGATCGGGCCGGCCGGCTATGTCTCGATCGAAGACGGTGAGGCTGGTGCTTTGATTCAACGGGTCATCGGCCGTGAGCGGGATCGTTACTCGGTGATCGAAATGGGGGGACTCGGCCCGATCGAAGATCCGGATTCCCCGCTTACTGAAGTTCCCGTGCGTGGGTTCTGGCGGTATTACTGCCATTTGATGGGATACCAGGCTGAGGGTGCGCCAGCCTGGGTACCCGGCGAGGCGTGAGGGCGCGATGGGGCACGTAAACAGCGATATCGTCGACCGGATCGTTGATCTCGAACACGATTATGCGCATTGTATCGACGATGATCGCCTTGAAGGCTGGCCAGATTTCTTCGTTGAAGACTGCCTTTACCAGATCATCCCTCGCGAAAATCTGATTCGGAAGACGCCACTACCGATTATTTATTGCGACAACAAAAACATGTTGCGCGATCGCGTGGTCATTCTTCGGAAAGCGTTGATCTACAACATCCACTACGATCGCCACGTGGTCGGCAACGTACGGGTTCGCGAAGAGGACGCCGGCATATTCGAGGTCTGGGCGAGTTTCATCGCTCTACAAACCGACACCGAGGGAGAGACTAGCTTTTTTGCGTCCGGGAAGTATGAAGACAAGGTCGTATTCGTTGACGGGGATGCCAAGTTCAAACATAAGATCGTCATACTCGACACTGCGGCGGTCCCAAACATGATCTCTACTCCGCTATAGATTAGCAGGCTATATAAACCAGATTTTTTGGCGGTAATAATGAGCGATGCTTCTGTTTCACACGTCCAACAACGCTTCGCGCGATTCCGTGTCGAACACGCTTCTGGCTTTTTGTTGCGCCATGCCGTGAGGCTCTACAATGCGGTGCTGCAACGACGCCTCGATGGTCTCGAATGCGCTACCGGCCAGTATCCCATTCTGCTTTTTCTCTGGGAAAAGGACGGGCTGACGGAGAAGGACCTTGGTCGCAAGGCTCGGATCTCTCAGCCGACCCTGGTTCGGACGCTAGATCGCATGGTCGCTGCAGGATTGATCCGTCGGCGCCGGAGCAAATCCGACAAACGTGCCGTCGAGGTGAGGCTCACCAAGAAAGCACGCGACCGACAGATGGCGTTAATCGATGCCGGTATGGCAGTCGAAGATCACGCATTGGCGGGATTGTCAACCAATGAACGAGCGGTTTTCAACGACCTTTTACGCCGCGTGGTGGAGAACCTTGAGGCCAGTGGTGACCGCCACGCGGTCTGAACCGAACACGGGATTGTCGCTCCCAGATATCTCGCGGGACTCAGCCCATGGCCTTTTGCAGGCCTGCGTCCAGGGCATCGAGGAATTGGCTGGTGGTTAGCCATTTTTGATCCGGTCCGACGAGGATCGCGAGATCCTTCGTCATCGATCCCGATTCAACGGCACCGACACAAACCTTCTCGAGTGTTTCTGCAAACTTTACGACCTCCGGCGTTTCGTCCATCCGGCCGCGATACATCAGACCACGAGTCCACGCGAAGATTGACGCGATCGGATTGGTCGAGGTTTCCTCGCCCCTTTGGTGGGCACGATAGTGGCGGGTAACCGTGCCGTGTGCTGCTTCCGCTTCGACGGTCTTGCCATCGGGCGTCATTAATACCGATGACATCAGGCCGAGCGAGCCAAAGCCTTGCGCGACGGTGTCGGATTGCACATCGCCATCATAGTTCTTGCAAGCCCACACGAATCCGCCTTCCCACTTCATCGCGCACGCGACCATATCGTCGATCAGGCGATGCTCGTAGAGCGTGCCGGCGGCTTCGAACTTTCCTTTGAACTCCGTTTGGTAGACGTCCTCGAAGAGATCTTTGAAACGGCCGTCATAGGCTTTGAGGATGGTGTTCTTGGTCGACAAATAGAGCGGCCAACTGCGATCAAGCGCGTAATTCATGCAGGCGCGCGCGAATTCGCGGATCGAATCGTCCAAATTGTACATGCCCATGGCGACGCCGCCGCTGGGGAAATGGAAGATCTCACGCTCGATTGCCTCGCCGCCATCGTCGGGCTGGAAGGTCATCGTCAGCTTGCCCGAACCCGGAACGACAAAATCTGTGGCGCGGTATTGATCGCCGAAGGCATGGCGGCCGATGACGATAGGTTTGGTCCAGCCCGGTACCAGACGCGGAATGTTGCTGCACAGAATGGGTTCGCGAAACACCGTCCCGCCAAGAATGTTTCGGATAGTCCCGTTGGGCGACCGCCACATCTGCTTGAGTTTGAACTCTTCAACCCGCTCTTCATCGGGCGTTATCGTCGCGCATTTGACACCGACGCCGTGCTCTTTGATAGCGTTGGCCGCATCGATGGTGATTTGATCGTTGGTTTCGTCGCGCGTCTC
>CAUZWH010000350.1:0-4030 GCA_963583675.1 Alphaproteobacteria bacterium | reverse complement strand
ACGTCGTGGGTCATTTTCTTGAGATCGGCGTCACCACCGGTGGTGGTCGCATAGCGGTAGGCGCGGCGGACAAACTCGGTTCCCATGAAAAACGTGCCCACCGGCATCGCCGCATAGGGAAGCCAGTGCGGGACTTGCCAAACTTTGTTCATAGAGATGCCGCGTTCGTAGAAATCTGCGACCGTTAACCAGGTCTGCCAGGCAAACACCAGACACACGATAGCGCCGATGATCGAGACGACGATTCCGAGGCGGCGCTGGGCCGTGGGCGATAGAACGTCAACCAATAGCTCGATTCGCACGTGTCCGTCGTGCTTGAGCAACCAGGGACCGGCCAGGAAAGTGATATACACCAGCGCATATTCGGCCAGATCCACCGACCAAATCGTCGGCGCCACAAAAACGTAACGCATAAAGACTTCGTAGGTGACCCAAACGCTCATCGCCAGGAGCGTCAACCCGGCTAGGTAAGCCAGGCCATCGATGAAGCCGTCGTAGATTCTTGCAAACGTCGTCATGTGACGTTCTGTCAAACCCGTTGATGCGGTGAGCGGTTAGGCAAAGAACCGGCGGCGCCAAAAATATCGACGCCGCCAGCCCAGGTAGGATTTAGGGGCGCTGGTCGAGCCGCCCCAATTCTTGTCTAATCCAGATTTGCCCAGATTTGCCTAGCCCATGGCTGTTGCTTTATCGAACAGCTTTTTGAGCATTGGCCCGTTGGCAGGCGAATCCTTGATGATTTTTTCCCACAATAAGCGCTCGGTCAGCTCGACAAACCGCTTACCATCGACCTCAGGCAGCGACACTTCCTGTAAGCCCTTGGCTTTCATCGCCGCGTGCTCGCTGTTGCGCTTATCCTGACACCAGCGGGTCGCCCATTTGTCGGTGCGTAGAGCTGCTTCTTTGAGCACCTTTTGCTGTTCGCCACCCATCTTGTTCAGTTTGTCGGCGTTAATAAGGTGGGCGGAGCGCAACTGGTAGAACGTCGGTAGCATCAGGAACTTGGCATGGTCGTGGAAGTTGTAGTCGATGACGCCAAGATCAGACCAACCGAGCCCATCGACGACACCGCGCTCGAGCGCGGTGTAGGCTTCGACCGGTGACGTGGTCACTGTCGCGGCGCCGAGCGCTTTCAGGATCGGGTCGTAGAGCGGGATCGAGCGAATTTTCTTGCCCTTGAAGAAGTCTAAACTGGTGGGTTTTTCGCGCAGGATAAAGACATAGCCAACGCCGTTGAGCGGCGTGCCGATTAGCGAAGTGTTGAGTTTGTCGCGACAGATCTTGTCGAGGGCGCCGAATGCTCCGGACTGCCGAACCGAATCCACCGACCCGGTGCCGCTCGCGAGGCCGATCGCCTCGGGAACCGCGGCCGCGAAGTAGGAATTGGCCGAATGGGTGATGTCGAAAACGCCCTTGCCAACAGCTTCACCGGCCTGGAAAGGATGGATCACTTCGGGTCCACCGGCCCAGGTCAGCTCGAGTTCGCCGTTAGAAACCTCGTTCACATCTTTTTGGAACTGAAAGAACGGTTTGGCCCAAATAGAGTTCTTGGCGCCAAATGTGACGAAGCGCAATTTGCTCGGGGCCGCCCAAACGGTTCGCAACGGTGTGGCCGTGCCGGCCACCGCGGCACCCGCCGCGGCGCTCCAAACGAACGCACGCCGTGAAATACCATCGGCTTTTAATGTTTGCCGCATTGTTTCCTCCCTCATCCTCAGAAAGTGATGTCTCAGTATCGCGCTGGGATGGACGATGCCGCCAAATTCCAAGATTGACGAGGGGGAGGGCGACAGAGGCTTACACGATCCGCGCCTTCTGGCTCGCCAAGTAGACCCCGAAGGTCACCAGCGCTATCCCGATCGCGTGGAACAACTGAAATACTTCGCCGAGCAGAAAAATTGCCATGAATGACGCGAATATTGGGATCAGATAGTAGAACGAGCCGGCCCGGGCTGGCCCGAGATAGATGATGCCGATATTGACGAAGGTCAGCGCGACGATGCCGTTGATCGTCGCGACGTAGCTGATCGCGCCAACCGCCGACCAGCTCAATGGCACCGGTAGCCCGAGATAGAAGGTCTCGATCAGATAAAGCGGCAGCAAAACGATGGCACCGACAAAGGTAATGCCGAAGAAGAGGACAAGGGGGTTAAGCCCGCTCGGGGTTCGCTTGACCATAGTGGAGTAGATCGCCCAGCTCAGCGTCCCGAATTGAATAAGGAGGTCGCCGGGCACGAATTGTAAGGCTAGAAGAATATCAATATCGCCACGCGCGATCGTGACAACGACACCGAACATGGCAAATAGCGCACCGAATCCCTGTTTGGTGGTGATGCGATCGCCGAGCAGCCAGGCGGCAAAGAACAGGATGAACACGGGTTGTGTCATCTGTAACAGGCTGACGTTGATAGCTGTGGTCGTGTGCAGCGCGGTGAACATTACCGCCTGACCGAGGATCGACTGCGTGATCGCCAGCAAAGTGAAGAGCCGCCAGTGGCGTAACAGAATGGGAAACTGAGCCTTTATCTGCGGGTAGACAAACACCAACAGCAGCAGGCAGGCGAGGGCGCCGCGCCAGAACATCAGGCCCAGCGGCGGCACCTCATCACGGATCGCGCGGCCGACGACGAACCCCATCGAATAAAACGCCATGGCCGCGGCCAGCATCACATAAGGCAGCCAGGGATTGCGGACGAAGAAATCTGTCTGGCGCTTGGGTTCTCCAGACAAGATTAGTACCGACCTTCGTAAGAAACAGAGTCGTTCTTGGTCATCGATTCGACGCGATGCTGCGGTTTACAAAGTCGGTTTCTCGACCCCCTCACCCTACCCCTCTCCCCAGCGTGGGAGAGGGGGGCGGTTTTTTGCTGGCATCCACGTTCCAGGTATCGCTGCCGTCGTCGCCGCGCGCGCCGGATCAGCCGCGAGACCAATTAGTCGAGGTTGGGGCGCCGCTCCCATAGTGGGTTTAGCTTTTCGTAGGCCCGTGCCGCACGGAGCACCCGGGTGTCTTCGTGGCGGGGGCCTACGATCTGCAGCGCGATTGGCAGGCCGGCCTCGGTGAAGCCGCACAGCATGGTGATGGCCGGTTGCTGCGACAGATTGAACGGGCTGCAGAACGGCACCCAAGCGCGCGGGTCTTCGAACTTTTCGAACTCGACCGGTGAAAGCCGTTCGGCGTCGAAGGCCGGCACGGTCAGGGTCGGCGTCAGTAGCAGATCGTAATCGCGCATGAAGTCGATGAGCGTTTTCGACAGGATCTGACGGCGTTCGTCGGCTTCGACCATATCCAACATGGTGACGCCCTCGCTGCGCTTGATGACGGCGTTTATTGAGGGCCCCAGCACGTCGCGCTGGGCGTCGGTCATGGCGTTAACGCGATGGGTAATCCGCGAGATCAAATAGGAGCTGAGGATCGGTATCGGGCTTTCGATATCGGGGTCGGCTTCTTCGACGGTTGCGCCAAGCTCCTTAAATGCGTCAACGGCGGTCGCGACGCTGGCGGCGACTTCGGGATCGATGAATTTGGCCTGTCCGTTGAGCGTGGGGCTGAAGGCAATCTTCAGTCCCTTGATGCCGTCCTCAAGGCCGGCGAGGTAATCGACGCCATCGGGTTTAGACGCCAGCCAATCACGCGGATCCGGCTCGGTCATTACGTTCATCATGATTGCGGTGTCGGTCACCGTGTGCGTAACGGCGCCGGGGCACGACAGGCTCGGCATACCGGGCGGCGGGTAGGTGGGAACGCGATATTGAGTTGCTTTGAAGCCTACTTTACCGCACAGCGCGGCGGGGATGCGGGTTGAGCCGCCGGCGTCGGTGGCGAGGCTGGTATTGCCCATACCCGCTGCGACCGCCGCCGCGCCGCCGCCGGTCGAGCCGCCGGCATGTTTGGTCGGGTCCCATGGATTGGTCGTCAAACCGGTGAGGGGACTATTCGTTGTCGGACCAATCGCGAATTCCGGGTTGGTGGTTTTTCCCAGCAAAACTGCACCATGATTGCGGCAGGCTAGCGTCGTCGAGGTATCTT
>CAUZWH010000349.1:0-4035 GCA_963583675.1 Alphaproteobacteria bacterium | reverse complement strand
CATTCGGGAAAAACTGCAGACCGTTTGAAACATCCGTACTCCTGGTCAATGCCAACGCCCGGTCTCGGCTTTCGCGGTTACCGAACGATCCATAGTTGTAGATGGAAGATCGCTTCATCAGTGCTAAGAAATTGAGGGTGGCGACCTAGTCCGCGGAGTCCGGATATAGGTTTTTGGGATCTATTTCGACGTCCGCTATTACGGTGATCGCATCGTCGCGGACCGCGTTGAAAAAACAGGAGCGTCGCCCGGTATGGCAGGCGACGCCGGTTTGATCGACACGCAGCAATACGGTGTCGCCGTCGCAATCAACCCGCAACTCCACGAGCTCCTGGATTTGCCCGGAGGTATCACCCTTGCGCCACAGTGCTTGCCTGGAGCGCGACCAGTAACAGCACCGCCCGGTTTTCAGAGTCTCAGTCACGGCGTCGCGATTCATCCAGGCCATCATCAGCACTTCGCCTGAATCGTGCTGCTGGGCGATCGCGGGAATCAAACCGTGTTCGTCGAAAATCATCGTTTTTAGGAGATTTTCAATCGTCATCTCACTTGTCGCCGCCACGGTCATTTCGGCATCCTCAGATTTCGTAAGCGATCCTCGTCCCATCAGCCAGACGGTTTACGCGGCGGCGCCAAGTCGTGCAAATCCGCTCGAGAGGTCGGCGATAAGATCATCGATATCCTCCAGTCCGGCGTGGATCCTTAGGGTTGGCCCTTCGGGAGACCAACTCGTTGCGCTTCGCGTCCGCGCGGGCTTGGTCGGCAAGATGAGGCTCTCATAGCCACCCCAGGAAGCTCCCATACCGAACAGTTCAAGCCCGTCCAACATGGCGGCAACAGCATTCGCTTCAGCGGGTTTGAGGACGACGCCGAACAATCCGCTGGCGCCGGTAAAGTCGCGTTTCCAAACATCGTGTCCGGGATCACTGGCGAGAGGCGGGTAGAGGACACGGGATACCTCTGCACGTTGGGTCAACCATTCGGCCAGCACCAGTGCCGTGCGGGCATGCCGCTCAAGGCGGACGGACATTGTTCGGATACCCCGTTGCGCGAGGTAGACGTCGTCGGGACCGGCACAAAAACCAAACTCATTCGCACAGTTTCGCAAGGCCGGCCAATGTTGGGTTGACGCAACCGCCGTCCCCAACATCGCATCAGAATGACCCACGATGTATTTGGTGGCCGCCTGGATCGACACGTCGACACCTTTCTCGAATGGTTTGAAGTAGAGCGGCGTGGCCCACGTGTTGTCCATCATCACAATGGCGCCGTGGCGGTGGGCCACCTCGGCGATCGCCGGCACATCTTGCACTTCGAAGGTCAATGATCCCGGTGATTCAACGAAAACCACTTTTGTGTTGGGCTCGATCAAATCACTAATGCCGGCGCCAATTAGGGGATCGTAGTACGTGGTGCTGACATCGAATTTCTTGAGAATTGTGTCGCAGAAACGTCGCGACGGGCCATAAACGGTGTCGACCATAAGGAGATGGCTTCCGGCTTCCAGAAACGCCGTCAACGAACCGGTGATGGCCGCTAGGCCCGAAGGGTAAATCACGCATCCAGCGCCGCCTTCGAGGGCGGTGACGGCGTCCTCGAAGGCGAACGTTGTTGGGGTTCCATGGCGGCCATAGAAAACACCCCGATAATGGGGGTCTTGCGCGTTGCGGCGGGTTTCCTCGAGGTGCTCGACGGTCGGATGAAGAACGGTTGAGGCGTGATAGACCGGCGGATTGACAATGCCAAAATTGTCCTCCGGATTGCGCCCCGCGGTAACGATTGTGGTATCTTGCTTCATAACGCTTATCAAACTCCTCCATTGCGCACGGCCGCTTCGCCGAGATCACGACGGGCGGCGCATCATGACCAGTCGCACCAGCGGTGCCAACCCCGGCCGCCTAGTCTGGCCGGGGCGCTGGATCGGGATTGGGATCGATATGGACCGTGCGCCGGGAATAGGGGACGAAGCCCATTTTCTGATAAAGCGGCAAGGCGCGCGGGTGATCGAAGTTGTTTGTATTGACCCAAACGCGCGTGGGGTTTTGTTCCCAACTGTAGCGAACAACCCAGTTAAGCAAATAGCTGCCGAGCCCCAATCCGATGTACTCGGGAAGCAGTCCGAAATAGGCGAGATGAACAACGCCTTGCTGGCGCCGATCGAGCTCTGCGTAACCGGCCGGGCAACCGGTTCGGTACAGCACATAGATCTCGACAAGTTCGTGCTCGATGGTTTCGCGAAGCTCTCGATCGCTCATTCTCTTACGATTCGTCCATAGCCAGGGGCGGCCAACGGCGTCGTAGAGATATCGATAAAAAGAAACAGATGGGTTTTCCGCACGCAGCAACGCGATCGGCTCGTTGGGTGGGTGCAGCGGAGGCAACACCGGCGCCTGCATCATTTCCAGATAGGTGATAGTGCAAGGGACGCGGGTAGTGGCCGCGGCAGACCTACCGGCGCCGGGTATCGTCCGATTACGCCTGGTCATTGCCTCGCCCAATTAGGTTTCAATGGGCGTATCGTCCCGGCCACCCCATTCGCTCCAGGAACCATCATACAGAGCGTGCGACTCATGGCCGACCAGATGGAGGCCAAGGGATAGGATCGCGGCGGTCACGCCCGAGCCACAACTTGTGACAATCGGCCGGTCCAGTGCCAAGCCCGCTTGATCAAATGCTTTCCGGAGTTGCGCCGGATCGAGCAAGGTGCCGGTTTCGGCATCAACCAGCTCGCCATAGGGCAAGTTGTGAGCGCCCGGGATGTGTCCGGATCGCATCCCTTCACGCGGTTCCGGTTCGGTGCCATCGAAGCGGCCCGCGGAACGGGCATCGGCGACCTGGTCGACACCGCTTTCTAAGTTGGCCCGCATTTCCTCGAGCGATCGATATAACGCGTCGTCGTAAGTTGCGATGAAGGGCGGTTCTGTGAGTTTCGGAGTCAGCGGCTTTCCCTCCTCGGTGGGGTGGGATTCTGCGCGCCACTTGGCGATGCCGCCGTCAAGAACAGCCACTTTGTCATGACCAAACACCCGGAACATCCACCACGCGCGCGCAGCGCTAAAAATGCCGAGGCCGTCATAGGCCACAACCTGATGCTGGTTGCCGATACCGAGCGCCGAGACGCACTCCGCAAACAGCTCCGGCGCGGGAAGTGTGTGGGGAAGACCACTTTCGGTGTTGGCAATCTGATCGATGTCGAAGAAGCGGGCACCGGGTATACGAGCCCGATCGAACTCCCATTTTGGATTCTTCTTTTGGGCCGGGAGATACCAAGATGAATCAACAATTCGCAGATCGGGATCGCCAAGCCTGGCCGCCAGCCATTGCGTGGAAACAATCGCGTCAGGTCGATCTTCGTTCATGGGTAGGTTGGGTTCAGGTCCGCCAGCGTGACAACAACGCGGCGGTTCTGGCGGCCCTTTTTCTCGATCTTGCTGACGACGACAGCGCCGATCTCGCCGGTGTTGGCGAGGTGAGTCCCTCCGCAAGGTTGCAGGTCTTGCCCTGCGATTCGGATCAGGCGCACTGTTCCGACGCCCGTCGGCGGCTTGACCGACATCGTTTTGACTAAATCAGGCTGGGCCTCGAGTTCAGCGTCGGTGATCCACTCCGATGCGACGGACGCGCTGTTTTCGATCAGTTCGTTGAGGCTGGCCGTGAGCGTTTCCTTGTCGACAATGGCCTCAGGGATATCAAAATCAAGCCGCCCCTTGGTGTCGCTTATCTGCCCGCCGGTAACAGGGTAGGGGACCAACGCAGAGAGTAGATGCAAGCAGGTGTGAACGCGCATGATGCGGTGGCGTCGATACCAATCGATATGCGCGGCGAACTTCATCCCCGGTTCCGCGGTGGGAGACCCCGCCGCTGGGACATGAACGACGCCCTCAGGGCCGTCGCCTTTGCGCGTATCGGCGATTTGAATCTCGCCATCGACGCTGATCAGGCGGCCGGTATCGCCGGGTTGACCGCCGCCCATCGGATAGAAAATGGTCCGGTCGAGTTCGATGCCGGCGTCGCTGACCGCGGTTACAGTGGCTT
>CAUZWH010000348.1:0-4047 GCA_963583675.1 Alphaproteobacteria bacterium | reverse complement strand
ATATCCAGCCGGGTCAGGGCGATGCGTTCGCCGACACCGTCAAAAGCGTCGCCGGGGCCGGAAAAGTGGTGCGCGTGCCAATGCTGCGCGGCCGCATCACACGGGTGAACGGCACCGCGGTGGCGCAAGTGAAGCCCGATCCGGATGCGGCCTGGGTGATCCGCGGCGAGATCGGCTTTACCTATTCCGGGCCCACGCCGGAAGGGACCGACCTGCGGCGCGGCGATTGGTGGCCGATTGATTACAGCGGGCCGCCGTTGGTGTCGCTCGACATCGATATCGCCCGCGGGCTGGGCGTCGATATCGGCGATACCATGACCTACAGCATTCTCGGGCGCGAAATCACCGCGCGGATCAAGAACCTGCGCAAATCGGACTGGATGAACCTCGGCATCAACTTCGTGACGGTGTTTGCGCCGGGCGCTCTCGAAAACGCGCCGCAATCATTGCTGGCCACCGCCCAGGCGACACCTGAGGCTGAGGAAGCGGTATTTCGCGCGGTGACCGACCGGTTCCCCAATATTTCGCCGATTCGGGTGCGGGCCATCTCCGAACGCATCGCCTCATTCTTCCGCCAAATCGGTGCCGGCGTTCAGGCGGCCTCGGCGGTGGCGCTGCTAACCGGCATTCTGGTGCTGGCCGGCGCGGTTGCAGCCGGCCATCGCCGGCGGGTCTATGATGCGGTGGTGTTGAAGGTTTTGGGAGCAACCCGGGGCGATCTGGTCAAGGCCTTCCTGCTCGAATACGTGCTGCTGGGTCTGTCGACCGCGATCATCGCGGTGGGTGTGGGCTCGCTGGCTGGCTGGGTGGTGGTGACCGAGGTGATGCGGTCCGAATGGGAGTTTCTGCCGGGGACCGCGGCGCTGACCGTGATCGGTGGCTCAGTTTTGACGGCGCTGCTTGGTTTTGCCGGGGTGTGGCTGGCGCTGGGCCAAAAACCGGCGCCAATCCTGCGCGCAGAATAGGTGGAAATCACCGGCTCGAGCGCAAAAGCGCCGATTTTTCAGAACCTTACAACTTCGTTATGAAGCCCGATTGGGCTTGATTGTTGGCCGCTCTAGTCAATATACATAGACGTAATGGAATTCTCTGAGGAACAAGTAAATGGCTGATCTCAGGTCACAGTTTGGTACGCGCGCGATGGACGACGCCCAGATCGACGTCGGTCTGCGCGCCTACATGCTCAAGGTCTATAACTATATGGGCTCGGGCGTGATGCTGACCTTCGCGATAGCGTGGGCAGTTGCTCAGTCGCCAGCGGTCGCGAGCGCCGTCATGTCGATGGGGCTCATATTGATATTGGCCGCGTTTGGGCTGGTTTTCTTCATGAGCGCGCGGATCCACAAGATCAGCGCAACCACGGCTCAGGCCTGCTTTTGGGCCTATTCCACCCTATTCGGGGTGATCCTGTCGACCTACTTCCTGGTCTACACCGGCGAGAGCATCGCCCGGGTGTTCTTCATCACCGCGGCGACGTTCGGGTCGATGAGCCTGTACGGCTACACCACCAAACGCGATCTCACCAGTTTGGGCTCGTTCCTGGCAATGGGGATGATCGGCCTGCTGATCGCCATCGTCGTTAACATGTTCCTGGCCTCGAGCGCATTGCACTTTGCGGTCTCGGTGATCGGCGTATTGATCTTCGTCGGCTTGACCGCGTTCGATACGCAGAAGATCAAGGAGATGTATCTAGTCAGCGACAGCGGCGAGGTGGCGGCGAAGAAGTCGATCATGGGCGCGCTGAAGCTCTACATGGATTTCATTGGTATTTTCATCTACCTGATGGCCCTGTTTGGCGGCCGCGAATAGATCGCACGCGACTCATTGTCCAAAAAGCCCGGCTTTTGCCGGGCTTTTTATTTGGGGGCTGGCTCATTTGATCAACCACCCCCTCACCCCCGCCCTCTCCCACGAGGGGAGAGGGCGGGGGTGAGGGGCTTTGTTAGGTCGGCTCGCAGTCTAATATAAGCATACCTAAGGCCGGCGGGCGAAGCGTTCGCGTGAACTCAGTTTGACCGAAAGTTGGGTGCGTTCGGCCGGTTGCCGTCCGAGCCAGGTGAGAATGGCCTGGAGACGGTCGTCTTCGATCATGGTTCGGTGGGCGCTGATCACGGCAAAGCGCCGCCCTTTGGCGCCGGCGTGGCGTTTGATCAAACGGTAGGCCGGAAAATCCCAGCTATTGCGGAAGATCTGAAATTCCACCGTTTGCTCGGCGGCATCGATCGCGTAATCGCGCCATTCATTGAGCGAGACCATGCGCCCATAGAGCGACAGAATGCGATTGAGTTCGGGGCGATCGAAGAAAACCGTCGCGTTCTCGTGGTTTGGTCCGGGGTGGATTTTGACTGGATGTTTGCGCGCTTTGCCGGCCCGCTGGCGGTGACGATCGAGGTGAACGACCTCGCTCATTAGGGGCGTAGCAGGCCCAAGGCAGGTGTGCCTGCCGTCTCGCCCTGACCGATCTGTCGCGCGCCGCTGATCTGGCGGGGATGCGTTGTCCTCATAGAGAGATCTTAGTACAGCGATCGCTCGTGCTGCAAACACGACGTGCGATCGCCGCCAAAGGTTCGTCGGAGGCGCAGTGGCACTTAGCGTTTGCGGGCCAGGGTTAGGCCGTCGCCGATCGGCAGCATGCAAACATCGATTCGCTGGTCGCCATGGACCTTGCGGTTAATCGCGCGAATGGCGGCGGTCGATTCGGAGGTGTCGGCCTGGTCGACTACCTGGCCGCTCCACAGCACGTTGTCGATCCCGATCATGCCGCCGGGGCGCAGCAAGGTGAGGCTGCGCTCGTAATAGGCGTCGTAGCCGGTCTTGTCGGCATCGATAAAGGAGAAGTCGTAAGTGCCGCTGGCGCCGTTGGCGATCAATTCGTCGAGGGTTTCGACCGCGGGGCGCAGATGCAGGTCGATTTTGTGTTCGACGCCGGCTTCTTTCCAATAGCGCTGTGCGATCGCGGTCCACTCTTCGCTGGTATCGCAGGCGGTGATGCGGCCGTCTTCGGGGAGCGCGAGGGCCACTGAGAGTGAGCTATAGCCGGTGTAGACGCCAACCTCGAGGGTCTTCTTGGCGCCGATCATCCGCACCAGCATGGCCATGAAGGCACCTTGTTCGGGGGTGATCTGCATGATCGCTGCGCGAACGCCGGACTGGGTCTCCTCGCGCAGGCGCGCCAACACGTCGGGTTCGCGAACCGCGACCGAGCGGAGGTAGTCGGCGACCTCGTCGGTCAGCCCCAATGCAGTATTTGACATACGCTTGCTCCTCGCCTGCTTACGAAAGATTAGTGGACCGGTGGGATGGTGGATTGTCGCGCATTGAGCGGCACCCTCAAACCCCAGCCGCGCAGATTTCTATTCCAATTAGGCGGGCGCGTCATCGCTGGCGGCGTTGTGTTCGCCCTGCTGGTGTCCGAACCAGCTTTGCGCCTCGATGAACACCCGGGTGATCTCGGGATATTCGGACTTGATGCGTTGCTCCAGCGACGAAACCGTGGTTTCGACCTGGGCCGACGACAGGGCATCGGCGAAGTCGAGGCTGACGTTCAGGAGGACGTCGTCGGGCCCGAAATGCATCGTCAGCAACTCGTTGACGCGGCCGATCCCGTCCTGGTTTTCGATCACGGTGCGGATGCCGGCGACGACGCCCGGGCCGGCGGCCTCGCCGATCAGCAGGCCCTTGCACTCGTAGGCTAGCCAGCCAGCGGTGAGCGCAAGGATAACGCCGATGGTGACCGACGCGATGCCGTCGAATACCGGCATATCTAGGAGATCTGTGGCCGCCAGGCCGGCGAACGCGGCGATCAGCCCCAGCATCGCCGCGGTATCCTCGAACAGGACCGTGAAAATCGATGGATCCTTGCTACGCCGCACGGCGGCGATATAGCCGAGGCGGCCTTTGGACTTGCGGAACTCACGCAACGCGACATACCAGGCACCGGCCTGGAACAGGAATGCGAGGCCCAGGACGATGTAGTGGACGGTCATATCGACGACCGGATGCGGGTTGATGATCTTGAGGATACCCTCATAGACCGACAGGCCGGCA
>CAUZWH010000347.1:0-4075 GCA_963583675.1 Alphaproteobacteria bacterium | reverse complement strand
GTTCGATCCAATCGACGACGTCGATTTCAGCGTCACGAGGATCCCCCCAGGCACGCAGCCAGCGTCTTACATTTCCGCCGCCGGCGTTGTAGGCGGCCAAGGCAAGCACATAAGAACCACGATAGGAGCGTATCAAATCACGCAAATGCGCACTTCCGAGGATAGCGTTGTAGTTTGGATCTTCGATCAAGCGGCTGGGGTCGTAACGGATCTTGATCGAGCGCGCGACACCCTTGGCCGTTGCCGGCATTAATTGCATCAGGCCACGGGCGCCCGCGTGGCTTATCGCTCGCGTGTTGAACTCGCTTTCCTGCCGTACGACCGCGAGTAATAGCGCCGATTCCGGACCTGACCGAGTCGGCAACGCAATGATCGGGTAACCCGTTTCGGCTAGGAACACGCCCTTTCGCACCGCGATTTTCGCAGTCGCAACACCTAAATCGATGCGATCAAGACTGTTGGCTAAGGTACCGACCAATTGGTGCTGTCCGGGTGTTGCCGCCAATTCGCTCGCGTGCAGGATGAACCGGCGCAACATCCTTTTATCGCCCATTGCGGCCCACAACTTGGTCGCCTGTACGATTTCGTGGCTACTGAACCCCTTGGCTGAGCGCGGCGTTGGTGTCGGGCTTGCCGGGAGTGTTAGGGGCACCGGCTTATCCAAACGGGTCATCGCCAACTGCCCGTAAAACGTCATCGGGTACTGAGTGGCGATGCCGTACCAAGTGTCTGCTACTTTCGGCCGGCCCGAAGCCTGAGCGGCGCGGCCGGCCCAAAAACCCATACGTGCCACGCTGATGGGAAAACGGACAACTGCATGACCCCGCGCGAAATGGCCGAGCGCGGTGCTTGCGTCTTTTAGAAATGAAAGCGCGATCCAGCCCGCGAGCCATTCAGCTTCTGCAATCTGGGCACGCTCAACCTGACCATGCGCAGCGGCCATGCGATACGCTTCCGAGACGTGCCCTTGGCGAAGGAGGAGCCGGACTTGCGTTCGCCTCTCGCGCCACCATTTCTTGGGCCGACCCAATTGTTGGGGTGGGTTCCAAAGCAACTCGCGCGCGCGTTCATTGAAGCCTTTGGTACGTCGCCAGTGCACCCGTTCGTAGGTGAGAGCGGGGTGGTTGATCAGTTGTGGGGGTACCTTGGCAATCGCCGTATCGACGCCCGCTGCAGAGCCGATTAGCGACAGTCGCGCGAACCCCAGCTTGCGGTGGTCGGGTGGAACTCGAGACAACATTCGATTTGCCGCCCCGCGCCTGCGGTCCCACAGGAGCCGGTCGAGGCGCTGAGCGTGGTCGTCTTTCGTCAGTATCTTCCGATAATTCTGGTAGAAACTCCGCTCGATTGAGCGCGGGAGGTTGTTGCTAATCCAAATTTGTCGGACCAGGACCTCGCCTAAGTTGGGTTGACCGCTCGTAAAGAACGCGTCGGCTAAACGGATACGTGCAGCAACCGAAACCGGCGGATTTTTGCTAAACCAATTAAGGACCTGATCTGTCGGCGCAGCGTTTGAGATGGCAGTTTCGGCGGCTTGGCGCAGTGCCCGTTGCGCTGGCCAATCGGGATTGTTTTCGATGAAGTTCGTGATTTCCGCGAATGGCGCTGGTCGGCTGGATCGCGTGTAGTACAGCCAGGTCGCGAGTTTGCATGCGAGTTTGCTCTGCTCTCCGTTGAGCAAACTGCGGGCCTTACCAATCCGGCCGGCCTTAGCCTCCGCGAAGGCCTTTTTATAAAGAGCACGCTGCTGTGCGGAAAGTGGGCCGTCGACGCCGAGTTCCGCGCGCACCGGTGTTGTCGATAGCAGGCCAGTCGTGATCGCAAGCAGCACGACGACCGGTAGCAATAATCTCAACAGGACGCTACCTTGCCGCCGATCCCACGTGGCGTTATGTTCGCGCAGACGATGCTGCAGGGTGAAGGTGCTAGCGATGTTCAAGGGTTATTTCTGCGCACTGATCACACCGTTCAAGGACGGCAAGGTCGACGAAAGCGCATTTCGAAACCTTGTCGAGTGGCAGATTGCCGAGGGCGTTCACGGTCTTGTTCCATGCGGAACGACCGGTGAGTCGCCAACATTGACGAGCAAAGAACACGATCGAGTTATCGCGATGTGTATTGAGTCGGTTGCCGGTCGCATTCCGGTTGTTGCCGGCGCGGGCACGAACTCGACCAGCGAGACGGTCGCACGAGCCCGGCATGCCCAAGAGGCCGGCGCGGATGCCGTACTCGTGGTAACCCCGTACTACAACAAGCCGACGCAGGAGGGCTTGTACCAGCATTTCAAGGCCGTCAATGACGCGATCGACATTCCAATCCTGATTTACAACATCCCCCCGCGCAGTGTCGTCGACATGACGGTCGAGACCATGAAGCGGCTGGCGGCACTGCCCAATATCGGTGGCGTCAAAGACGCCACCGCTGATCTGTCTCGCGTTAGCAAGCAACGGCTAGCTATGGGTCCGGACTTCTATCAGATGTCTGGCGAGGATGCGACCGTGCTGGCATTGCTCGCCAGTGGCGGTCACGGCTGCATTTCGGTAACGGCCAACGTAGCACCGCGCGCTTGTGCTGAGTTTTATGATGCCTGGGATTCACATAACCCAGAGGGTGCGCTCGCGATACAAGACCGTCTGATGCCCCTACACGAAGCTTTGTTCGTCGAAGCCAGTCCTGGCCCAGTGAAATATGCGGCAAGCTTGCTTGGGCTTTGTGAAGATACCGTGCGATTGCCGCTGGCGCCGATTGGCGATGCATCGAAGAACGGAGTTTCGAACGCAATGCGTTCTGCCGGTATTTTGAACTAACTTTTTGAATACGCCGGTGGTCCATGGCCAAGAAAAAACGGCCGCTGGGCCGCTTCGCGGCACTCAATCGTAAAGCTCGCCACGACTTCTTAATCGAGGACACGGTAGAAGCTGGCGTTATGCTTGTCGGCAGTGAGATTAAGAGTCTGCGCGCTGGCTCGGCTAACATAACCGACGCTTATGCCGCCTCCAGGCGCGGCGAATTGTTCCTCATGAACGCCTACATACCCGAATATAACTTTGCTAACCGGCTCAATCATGAACCGCGGCGGCCCCGCAAACTGCTTCTACACAGGCGCGAGATGGAACGTCTGTCGGGTTCGATCGAGCGCAAAGGCATGACATTGGTGCCGCTTTCGATCTACTTCAACGATCGCGGCGTTGCTAAAATCGAACTTGGCCTCGCCCGCGGTAAGAAGGCTTACGACAAGCGAGCGAGTGAAAAGGACCGTGATTGGCAACGCGACAAAGCCAGGCTCCTAAGGGCGCGTGGTTAGACGATCTAGGTTTTGGCTTAGCCGCTTAATCCACTCAATCTCAAAGTGCTTCGCCTCACCGTTCGGTCAGAAGCCCGCGAACCCGCCCGATCACTTCGTCAAACATTTCGGCCGTTAATCTGCGGGTATTCACGTTGTAGCGGGAGCAATGATAGCTATCGATCAAGCGTGGCAGCGGCCCCAGATAGTGTACAGCGCCATGCGCGAACGGAAATTTCGCACGCTTGAGGTTCAAAGTGGTGAGCATCGCATTGTGGGCGATCGTGCCCAACGCAAGAATAGCTTCAAGCTTGCTTAGCGATTCGATCTCCGCCTTGAGGAAGCCGCGGCATGCGGCTGCTTCGGCTCCGATTGGTTTGTTCTCAGGCGGAACACACCGCACCGCATTGGTGATTTGGCAGTCGACGAGTTCGAGACCATCGTCAGGAGCCGCCCGATAATTTCCGCGCGTAAATCCGTGCTTGGCGAGGGTAGGATATAGGAGATCGCCGGCATAGTCGCCAGTGAAAGGCCGCCCTGTGCGGTTGGCACCTCGAAGTCCGGGCGCTAGTCCAACGATGAGTAAGCGAACCGGCCCCGCGTTTGGCGCGGGCCGAAAGCTAGCTACTGGCGCGTTGTGCCAGTCTGGCTCGCGCGCTCGAGCCGCGTTACGAAATTCGACCAGGCGCGGGCAGCGTGGGCAATTCCGCGCCGGTTCGCCAGCGGCGACCGCTACGCTGTCTCGCGCCACGTGTCGGATTCGTCGAGATCGCCGCCGTCTTGGTCGACATC
>CAUZWH010000346.1:0-4077 GCA_963583675.1 Alphaproteobacteria bacterium | reverse complement strand
GCAACGAGACATCAGATCGAAACAATTAAGTAGCCCATCGTAAACGTGACGAGAAATGGTGCCGGATCATCGCCGTAATTGAGGCCGACGACGCCGCGCTCATATGCCTCTCGCGATACCGCCTGCCAGGCGGGGTTGTGGACGACCTCATTAACGAGGTCGGCGTCGCGGTTATATGTCCGCAGTATCGGCGGTCTGTGCCGGTCGGTGTACTCGGCTTCGGCATCGACTTCGTTGCCGACCCATGCACCAAACGACGACAGTGTTTGACGCCATCGGGCAAACCCGTTGCCGTCGATGCGTTGCAAAACATCGTGCAAATTTGGGTCGTGCTCGAAAAAGTTTAGGCCGCGCGTTTCGCGTCGATATTGCATCACGTTTGCTTTGTCCCGAGTGACCGAATTAACCCATTAAGCTAGGGTAGGTCTGGGTATCGGCAATGTATGTCACGCCCGGAAAGGGGTCAAAACAGGTGTCGGGTGATGACTATGCGGCTTAACGCCATCGTTGAGTTTAAATTTGTTCCGACCCGTGAGGGAGATCGATCGTGACTGAGCAGATAGAATCCTACCGGGACTTTTGGCCCTATTATCTTCGCGAACATCGACGGCGCACGACGCGGGTACTGCATTATATCGGCACAACGATAGGACTCGCCTTTGTCGTGGCGCTCGTTGTTACCGGCAACCCCTGGTACCTGCCAATCGCTCTCGTTGCCGGCTATCTATTCGCGTGGATCAGCTATTTTGCGGTCGAAAAAAACAAACCGGCGACCTTTCGCTTCCTATTCTGGTCGCTCGCCAGCGATTTTCGTATGTATTTTCTAGCCCTTTTCGGACGGTTGCCACGCGATTTAGACGCCGCTGGTGTGCAATAACGGCGCGGCAAGCTTTGATTCTCTAGCGCTGAAAAACGCAAACTGACTGATTTATCTCACTTATTTCCTTTGACCGATCATGGGTGCACGTCATAAATGCGCTCTGATCGAGGCACGGTCGAGCGCATGTGTAGGCGTGAGGAGAGATCCGCGCAGAACTACAGAGCGCAATCTGGGGGTTTGACCGACGTGATAATATTTTTTCGTGCGTTGTTTTCTCGGCGGCGCTTGCTTGCGACCGCTTTGGCGATCACGTTGAGCGTGTCGGCATCGACGCAGGCGCAAGATGTCGATCCGGAACTGCAAAAGCAATACGACGAAGCGTTTCAGTCGGTATTCGCGGATCCCGGCAATCTGGACAAGACTTTTCGTTTCGCGGAACTGGCGGTGCAGACGGGAAATTTTGAAGCCGCCATCAGCGCGCTCGAACGAATGCTGCTCATCAATCCCAATCTACCGCGCGTGCGGCTCGAACTCGGGGTTCTATATTTCCGCCTGGGATCCTATCAGGTCGCCAAAACCTATCTGGATCGTGCGGTCGAAGGCGAAAACGTGCCCGACGAGGTTCGTCAGCGCGTCGAAACGTTCCTTGCCGAGATCGAGAAACGGTTGTCGCGTCATCAGTTTGCGGGTTCGGTATTCGGCGGGGTTCGCTACCAATCCAACGCCAATGCAGGGCCGTCATCGGGAACTGTTCTCGCCAACGGTATTACGGCAACCCTGAGCAATCAATTCACCAAGACGAGCGACGAGAACTTCTTCGTTTCGGGCAATGTACGCCACACCTATGACCTGCAGTTGCAGGCGGGCGAGGTGTGGGAAACCAATGGCACGTTGTACGGGTCTGAGCAAAAGACACAAAACCAACTTGATCTTATTTTCTTTAACATCGATTCGGGGCCGCGCGGGCCTTTATGCGCCAGCTTGGCTCGAAGCCGCGTCGTGGCGACCGTATATCACCGGCGACTATATTCGCCTGGACGATCTTCCCTATCTTGAAGCACTCGGATTGGGTGTAAATTTCATGAATCCACTAACGTCCCGGATCCTGCTTGACGCCAACATTGAGCACAAAGCGCGAGAATTTCATGATGGAGGCGGAGGAAGCCAAACGATCACGGAACTGGACGGCAACACGACGGATGTAAGATTAGCGTTTCGCGTTGCTGCGGTGGACGATGTGATGTTGACCTTCGCCATTGAGCACTCCGACCAGACAGTCGATGGAAAGATCAATAGTTTCCGTGAAAGCCGCGAGTGGACAGGGTCGGTTGGCGCCACGAAAGTATATCAAGCACCGGGTATGTTGCGCGAGTGGGGCGTCGGTGCCGGCAATGATCCGTGGACAACGTCGCTCACCCTTTCGCGTGGGCGGACAAAATACAACGCACCCGATCCATCCGTGGATCCCGCCACCAAAAGGCAGGAAGAAGAGTTTCGGGCGACATTCGTTCACAGTGTTCCGATAAGCGCCGATTTCACCCTGCTAGCGATCATTCTACGTGAGTCTGTATCGAGCAATCTGCCCAATTTCGAGCGATCGAATACGTAGGTTACGCTCGGCGGATCCTGGCGCTTCTAGAAGTCCCGCGCTTCTAGAAGTCCCAGCCCGTTATGCCGTGTGTAACGGTATGCTTTAGCTTTTGCGAAAAATAACCAGCGCTGCACGAGCACACCAATCGTAGCGGATGCGATGGCAGTTCCTGTTGCCGGTTGGACCGTCATCGTTGGCGCCCCTATCACGATCATCGTTAGACCCATCGGCGCCACGCGTGAATACTTCTTTTACCTGCGCCTGTTGTGCGGCCAGGATCACGGGAATAGACTGGCGTCGTCTCGTGGCTCGCATTTCGCAACCCGCTAGCGCGGTTTTTCTCGGGTTTTCCCGATGCAAATTTACCTCCCTATCGCCGAGATGTCGGTCAGCATGTTTTTGCTGCTCGGGATGGGCGCTGGTGTGGGTTTTCTTTCTGGGATGTTCGGCGTTGGCGGGGGCTTTCTTATGACCCCCTTATTGATATTCATTGGCGTACCGCCTGCGGTCGCGGTTGCAAGCGAGGCGAACCAAGTTGCCGCCGCTTCGGTATCCGGTGTGATCGCACATTGGCGGCGCGGTAACGTCGATTTCAAGATGGGTTTCGTGATGCTGTTGGGTGGCAGCGCGGGTTCCGCGATTGGCGTTTTGTTGTTCCGCTACTTGCGCGAAATTGGTCAGGTCGAACTGGTGATTTCGATCTCTTATGTGGTCTTCCTGACGGTCGTCGGTGGCCTCATGACGATCGAGAGTGTTCGGGCCATCATCCGTAATCGCCGGCCCTTGACGGCTCGGCGCCGGTTGCATAGGCACTACTGGGCGCACGGCTGGCCCCTGCGACTACGCTTCCAAAAATCAAAGCTGTATATCAGTGCAATCCCGCCGTTTGGCCTGGGTCTGATAGTCGGAATTCTTGCCGCTATCATGGGCGTTGGCGGCGGCTTCTTTCTAATTCCAGCGATGATCTACTTGCTTGGCATGCCAACTGCGATTGCGGTTGGAACGTCTCTTTTCCAAATTATTTTTGTTACGTCGATCTCAACATTCCTGCACGCCATGACGAATCAGACCGTCGACGTATTACTTGCCCTAACCCTGCTAGCGGGTGCGGTGATCGGCGCGCAATTAGGAACACGCGTCGGTGCCGAACTACGTGGTGAGCAATTGCGTGCGCTACTCGGAGCGCTGGTCGTTGTAGTTGGTGCCAAACTGGGCGTCGATTTGGTAGTCACGCCTGACGAACCATTCTCGATCGGACCGTTGATCGAACATTGAAAACGCAACTCCCATTGCTTTTGGCGATCGTTGGTATCGTGCTTTCGGATGTGCCGCTCAAAGATGCCCATGCGGCCGATCAGCTTACCGGCGATGTTTCATCGCGGCTCATCGCCATCACCTCCAATTATACCGGCGCGGAACTTATTCTTTTTGGGTCGCGCATAGGCGAGGGCGATGTCGTTGCCGTCGTACGCGGGCCCACACAAAGCGATGTCGTTCGGCGCAAGACGAGATTCGCTGGCATCTGGGTAAATACCGAGGCGCTCATTTTTGACGAAGTGCCGGGATTCTACGCCGTCGCAGCGAGCCGACCGCTTCCAGAGATCGCCAAACAAGCGCTGTGGTCACAGCTTCAGATCGGGGCGGAGTATCTCAAGCTCGATCCTCG
>CAUZWH010000345.1:0-4081 GCA_963583675.1 Alphaproteobacteria bacterium | reverse complement strand
ACGCGACTGCCGGCCACCTGCGGCGCATTCGCCTACGTCAAGCCGCGCTGCTTGGCAACGCGGTCGTAAGCGGAGTTAATCGCAGCCAACTTGTCATTGGCAACGTCAACGAATTCTTGCGGCATCCCCTGTGCGATCAGCGCGTCAGGATGATGCTCGCGCACTAATTTGCGGTACAAGCGCTTGAGTTCGTCGTCAGCAACATCGTGGGACACGCCGAGCACCGTGTAGGGATCGGCCCGATCGGGGCCAAGATGCCCCTCCTTTATCCGCAACCACGCCGATTCATCGAAACCAAATATTGTTGCGATCCCCTCGAGAAATTTCAATTCCTTCGGATGCATGATGTTGTCGGCTTTTGCGATGTGGAAGAGACCATCGATCAGATCTTCGAGCACGGCGGAATTGTTCTTAAACAAGCCGGCAATCTGTTGGGCGTACACCTCATAACCGGCCGAGTCTTTGCGCGCCTGATCGAACACCCGTCCGACATTTTTCATCTCGTCGGGCGGGATGTGAAACACCTCCTTGAACGCAACGACTTCGTCCGGTGTGACGACCCCATCGGCCTTCGCCATTTTGGCACCTAACACGATAACACCGATTGTGAATGCAACTTGCTTAGTGCCGCCGCTGCCGCTGCCGTCGTCAATGCGCATCCGGTCAACCGCATGCCCAAGCACACCGCCAACGAGCGCGCCGATCGGTCCGCCCACTGCGAACCCGGCCGCGCCACCCAATACTTTTCCCCAAATGCTCATGTCGTCTTCGAGTGCCGGTCTTTGATCAATCGCCGAACGTGACGGCCTAAGGGTAGCGCGCAGAATGCCCGTTCGCCAGTTGGCAAGTTATCGGTCATCGATCGAACGTTTTTTTGCCGTATCCTAGCGGCATGATTAGTCGCAACGTCGCGACAGTGATCGTGAGCGTGATCGTCGCAATTATTGCCCTCGAGATCATCCTTCGCATCGCTGGCATCGCTTACCTGGAGATCTATCGCTTGGATCCCGTCCTCGGCTGGTCTCCCAGGCCGCTGGCGAAATCATCGGCTAGCCCCACCAGCCCTGCGCCCATCGAGATCAATGGTGCGGGCTTCCGTGATCGCGACCATGCCGTCGCAAAATCTGACGAGGTTTTTCGTATTGTCGTTCTCGGTGATTCGTTTGTCGAAGGCCGAGAAGTTGGTTTTGACGACCTGTTCTGGCAAATCACCCAACGCGAGCTTGAAACCTGCCAACCTCGTGGCAAACGGCCCGAGATCTTGGGATTTGGCATTAACGGATATGGCACCGCGCAAGAACTTCTCGTGCTTCGCGAACACGCACTGAAATATCAACCCGATCTCGTTTTGCTCGCATTCTTTACCGGTAACGACGTCGCCAACAATAGCGCTGAACTGGATGGCCACCCCGAGCGACCTTACTTCGAGTTGCGCGATGATGAACTGGTGCTTAACCGCAACAATCTGGACTCGATAGAATTTCGCATCGAACGATGGTGGAGCAATCTTGGCCAATCGGTCTACAACCATCTGCGCAGCGCGCAGGTACTGCGCCAGCTTTACCTGACCAACAAACTACGTAGGAAATATCTCGATCTCACGGTTGCCGATCAACTTGTGGCGGATCTCAATCGCGAGATCTACCAACCCCCAGAAACCGAGCAGTGGATCAGGGCTTGGCAAATCAGCGAGGCCCTCATAAGCCGCATGAAGCGCGAAGCCAATGCCGCCGGCGCTGATTTCTGGCTGGTGTTGATGACCAACCCAGCTCAGGTCTATCCCGATCAGCGGGTACGCATTGACGTTGCCACACCGACTGTATTTAAGGACCTCATGTACCCCGATCGACGCCTAAACGGATTCGCCGCGCTGCTGGAAATTCCGCTGATCGGTCTAGCCGCACCCCTACGCACCTTCGCCGAGCGAAACCAGGCGCTACTGCACGGATCTGCCGACTTTGCCGGCGGCCACTGGAACAAGAAAGGCCATGCCGTGGCGGGACGTGAGATCGCGCGCCGCCTGTGCGACGCATATGGTACAGAGAGGTCGATAGAGCGACGGGAGCCGGTGACGGATGAGTGATTCCGGGTGGCAGATCTGGATTGATCGCGGCGGAACGTTCACCGATATCGTTGCATTGGATCCCGACGGCCGAGTCGTGACGCACAAGCTGCTTTCACAGGCACCCGAACGCTATAGCGATGCGGCGCTGCAGGGGATCCGGGATGTGTTGGGCGTGGCAATCGACGCACCCTTGCCCACCACCCAGCTCGAATCAGTAAAAATGGGGACAACGGTTGCGACCAACGCGCTCCTGGAGCGGGGTGGCGATCGCACCGCGCTGGTTATCAATCAGGGGTTCGCCGATGCCCTTCGCATTGGCTATCAGAACCGACCCGATATCTTCGCCCGCCATATCCAATTGCCGGACATGCTCTACGAACGAGTCGTCGAGGTTGATTGCCGCGTCAACGCGCACGGCGAGGTGTTGCGGCGGATTGATCGAACCTCCACGCTCGCCGAACTTCGTGCCGTGGTGAATGCCGGTATCGCTTCAGTCGCTATCGTGTTGATGCACGGTTACCGCTATCCCGCCCACGAGACCGAGCTTGCCGAACTCGCCCACAAGGCTGGATTTAAGCACATCTCCGTCTCGCATCAGGTGAGTCCGCTTATCAAACTTGTGAGTCGAGGCGACACCACGATCGTCGACGCCTATGTGTCGCCAATCCTCGATCGATATATCTCAGGCGTCGCCGGGGAACTTGCCGACACACGCCTGTTTTTCATGCAATCAAATGGCGGGTTGGCTGACGCGCAGCGCTTTCGCGGTAAGGACTCGATCCTTTCTGGCCCTGCCGGCGGCGTTGTCGGGGCCGTAAAGACTTCTTCGTTGGCCGGATTTAACCGCATCATCGGCTTCGACATGGGCGGCACGTCGACCGACGTGTCCCACTATGACGGCGAATTCGAGCGCACCTTCGAAAGCGAAGTTGCCGGTGTGCGCATGCAGGCGCCCATGATGGCGATTCATACGGTTGCCGCGGGCGGCGGATCGATCCTGCACTTCGACGGCCAGCGCTTCAGGGTCGGACCTGATTCGGCTGGCGCCGATCCCGGCCCCGCCTGCTATCGACGCGGGGGCCCGCTCACGGTGACCGATTGCAACGTCATGGTGGGCAAACTCAATCCCGAATATTTTCCCCGGGTTTTCGGGCCCAACGCCGACCAACCCATCGATCGCGAGATTGTGGTCGAGAAATTTACTGCGCTGGCGGCTGAGGTAACCGAAGCCACCGGCAAACCTGTCGAACCGGAAGATGTCGCCGAGGGCTATCTGGCGATCGCGACCGACAACATGGCGAACGCGATAAAGAAAATCTCGATCCAGCGCGGGCGCAACACCGCCACCTACACGCTCTGCTGCTTTGGCGGCGCGGGCGGCCAACACGCGTGCGGCGTCGCTGACGCATTGGCAATGAAGCGCATCCTGATCCACCCGCATGCCGGTGTTTTGTCGGCTCTTGGAATGGGCCTTGCCGATATCACGGTGATGCGCGAGCGCACCCTCGAAGTACGGCTCGGCGACGACACCTGCATCGCGGTCGAAGCGGCGCTCGATGGTCTGGCCAGCGCCGGCCTTTCCGAAATCGAGCGTCAAGGCGTTGACAGAGGTGATGCTAGTTTGGTGCGGCGGGTGCACCTCCGTTACGAGGGTTCCGATTCCGCCCTCATCGTCGAACATGGCCCAAATTCCGTAATGGTGGCGGCGTTCGAAACCGCCCACGCAACCCGTTACGGGTTTACGTCGCCCGAGAAATCCCTCCTCGTCGGCACCGTTTCGATCGAGGCCACCGGCGGGGCCGGCGACGTACAATTCCCAGACGTGGCCCGCGCGCCCGTCGCGGGGGCTAGCGCGATTGTCGATCGGATCGGCATCTTCACCCATGGCGCGCACCAAGAGGCGACGATCATCGATCGCAGCCGCATGGTGCCGGGCAGTAAAGTGTTGGGGCCGGCGATCATCGTTGAGGCACATGGAACCAACGTTGTCGAACCGGAGTGGGCCGCAGACGTAAC
>CAUZWH010000344.1:0-4082 GCA_963583675.1 Alphaproteobacteria bacterium | reverse complement strand
GGGCGCGGGCCAAGAAAATCTGGCGCGGGCCGAGAACCAACCCCGTATGGAACGCGCCATTGATCTCCTCATCGAAGCGCGTGCGCATTTGCAAAATGCAACGCCCGACAAAGGCGGCCATCGGGTAAAGGCAATTGGTCAAATCAACAGGGCGATCACGTAGGTTCGTAAACGCATCCGCTATGACAACCGCCATTAGCGGTTGCGACGACCCATGCGGTTACCGCTTACGATACGCCGAGGGTACGATGACAGGAGATCGTTCTAGTTCGCTTTTCGACCAACGATTTCGAGGACTTCAACCTTAGTCATGACATCGCCGAATTGCTGAAGGAACGTCTCCAGTGTACCGAGATGCTCGCGATCGCTGCTGGCCGCGCATGCGTCCGACACCATGACCACTTTGAAATCCAGGGCCATGGCATCACGACCGGTCGATTCAACGCAAACATTGGTTTTAGTACCTGCGAGAATCAGATTCTCGATGCCGAGGCTACGCAACACACGCTCGAGCCGCGAGGCGCCGGAGGTGAATGCACTGTAACGATTCTTTGTCACGCGTAAATCACCGCTGTCCACGTCGAGATCTTTCCAAAGAAGTGTCCCGTGACCGCCTTCGGCCATGTTCTCAAGCATCGCGTCGACCTTTTCGGGATCTCCGACAATATGAGTAAAAAAACCTTCCCAATCGGTCGCACCGGGGGCGCCGGCGTTTTGATGATTGACCCAGATCACCCGTACGCCGCGCTTGCGAAGTTCGTCTGCCAACTCGTTGATTGCCGGAACCACGTCGCGTGCTACTGGCACCTCGGCCGGTGCGCCAGGCTCGACGAAGGTGTTTTGCATATCCACCACAACGAAAGCGGTTTTCGCTGGATCTATCGATTCAAACAAATGAACGCGGCCACGCCGGGCGAGCACCCGCTCGATAATGTCCTGACCAATTTCGACGTCGTGCATCGGTTTCTCCATTAGTAAAGGCGTTAGTGAACGGCGGCGCTCGCAGGATCCTCCTCTTCAGGCAGTTCCGTAAGCGAAGTCGGGCCCGCCTGATGATGGATCATCCGCCAGGCCCCGCCCTCGCACGCAAATAAATTCGTGGCAACAAGGAATCCGCCGCCCACCTGCTCATAACACAAAACATATGCAACCTCGCCGCAAACATGCGCGCTGGCAGCATGGCAGGTGATATTTGGCGGATTTAGACCTTCAAGAATCGCTTTCCAACTCTCCATAACCTCTTCGCGCCCGGTAAGTGCATGCCACCCTGGGTGAATAACAGCTACCGGCGCCTCGGTCGCCCACAGCTCTTCCATCGCCGCCATGTCACGTTCTGCGAACGCGCTATAGAACGCATCATTAGCAAAGAGAACGGCTTCACGATTGGCCGTCATGTCAGATGCCTTACTCGGTCCGGTCTGGGCCGATCCTAAGTGATGAACTTGGTGAACCCACCGTCCACATTCCAACACACGCCGGTAATGAAGCCGGCCACCGAATCGGACGCAAGAAAGGTAACCACATTGCCCACATCTGCAGCTTTGCCGGTTCGCTTCATCGGCAACTCAGCCGAGAGATTGGTAAAGACCTCTTCCTTGTCCTTGCCGACATAGGGGATAAATTCGAGCGCCAGTTCCTCCCACAACGGGGTCCGGATGAATGCCGGATTGACGCAGTTGACCCGTATATCGGGCCCATAATCTGCGCCCAGGTTTTCGTGAGCGAGAGCATCGCGGCCTTGGCCGAGTTGTAATCACCCATGCCGCTGAAACCCGAATGGCCGCCAACAGAGGATACGTTGACGATGTTGCCGCCGCCTTGTTTTTTCATTTGCGCCGTTGCGCGGCGCGAAAATCGAATACACGACCATAGGTTCAAATTATAGACGTGGGCCCAGGTTTCGTCGGGTTCGTCGAGGGAATGCTGCGTCGATGCCTCGCCGCCGGCGTTATTGACCAGGACATCGAGTCTGCCCCATTTATCGAGGATGGCGTCGACCACCCCGTCGATGTCGGCTTTATTGGTTACGTCGGCGCTAACTCCCAGCGCCTCTACACCGGCCGCCTGCGCTTCAGCTACGGTCTCGTCAATCGCATCTTGTCCCCTAGCGCAAACCGCAAGCTTGCAGCCTTCGGCCGCGAGTGCTGCCGAAATGCCGCGCCCAATCCCCTTGCTACCGCCGGTGACCAGCGCAACTTTGCCACTCAATTCGAAATTCATGGTCTTCGCCTGCTCAAGCACACTAGTTCGATAACCTTTCGCGGTGGATGTTACGCGTGCAGGCTATCCGCCTTCAAGGCCGCTCACCCCTAAACCCATGGCTCCGCGATCCGTCGGGGCTGCGTTCCCAGCCAAGCGCTGCTAAGCTCCACATAGGTAGGTTGAAGGGGGCGGCGTATTATGGCGTCCGAGCGCCGGCGGCACGTCTTTGAGATTCTCGAACTGTCCGGCAACCGCCAAGGATTAGCGGTTCTCGCGCAATTGCTGCTGGCCGCCCTGATCCTTCTCAATGTGATCGCGGTGATCGTTGGATCATACGCGCCTGTTGCAAGATCGATCATCGTTGAGCTGCATTGGTTCAAGATCGTCTCGATCGGCATTTTCACGGTGGAAATCGTAGCGCGCGTTTGGCTATGTACGGACGATCCGTATGGGCACTACCGGCACCCGGTGATCGGCCGTTTGCGCTATCTGGTTACGGTACAAACGCTCATCGATATCGCCGCGATCATGCCATTTTACTTCGGACTGGCTCTCGATCTTCGTTTCCTCCGCGCGTTCCGTTTAATGCGCGCACTTCGTCTGACCGTATATGGCGCGGCTGTCGAGAGCCTCGCCGTCGTGTTCCACAACGAGCGTCGATCCTTGTTCGGAGCATTCGTTGTCATGATAATCCTGCTGATTGTCGCCTCTAGCCTGGTTTACTTCGTCGAGCGAACCGCTCAGCCGGAGGCGTTCGCCAGCATCCCGCACGCCATGTGGTGGGGATTGGCAACCCTGACCACCGTCGGCTACGGCGATGTCACCCCGATCACGGCATTGGGCCGTTTGTTCGGCGGAATCGTGACGATCCTTGGGGTTGGCATGTTCGCGCTACCGGCGGGCATTCTCGCGTCCGGCTACGCGCGCGAGCTGAGGCGCCGGGAATTCATCGGCACCTGGGATCTCGTGGCCAAGGTGCCGCTCTTCACCAGCCTGCCTGCCGCCCGTATCGCCGACATCGCTGCCATGCTGGAGCCCCGCAGCGCCCACATTGGCGAGATCATCGTGCGCAAAGGCGATCACGCCGATTGCATGTATTTCATCGTCGAGGGGGAGCTTGAGGTCGATGTGTCGCCGCACCCGGTCATTCTTAGAAACGGTAATTTTTTTGGCGAAATAGCGCTCATTGCCCACGGTGATCGAACCGCTACGGTGACAGCGGCGACGCCCTGCCAATTGCTTAGCCTCCAAGCACTCGACCTCGCGCATTTTCTCGACAACAACCCCGAGCTGCGCGAGACGCTTTCGCGGGTTGAGGATGAACGCCGCCAAGCGACGAGCGAAGGCGCACCCCCGTCTGCCGCGGCCGACGGCGTTGTCGATGTCGACAGCAGGCGGGCCGCGGGTTCGGGCAGGTAGCATGGCCGGCCAGACGTTGGCTGAGAAGTTGGTGGCTCGGGCTTGTGGTCGCGACACGGTGGCGCCCGGTGAAATCGTTACCTGCGCCGTTGATCTCGCCATGATGCACGATTCCGGTGGGCCGCGCCGGGTCAAGCCGATCCTCGAAAAGCTTGGAGTCGACGTGTGGGATCCTGCCCGAGTCGTGGTGGTGACCGACCACTTCACGCCGGCAAGCGACGCTGAAAGTGCGAGCATCCTGGACCTGACCCGCAAGTGGGTGAATGCGCAGGGGGTCGCTAATTTTTACGATCTGCAGGGGATTTGCCACATCGTTCTACCGGAACGTGGACATTTACAGCCGGGTATATTCGTGGTTGGCGGTGATAGCCATTCGCCAACCGGCGGCGCCTTTGGCTGCTACATGTTCGGCGTCGGTGCCACCGAAATGGCGGGCGTTCTGGCGACCGGCGAGATCTGGT
>CAUZWH010000343.1:0-4110 GCA_963583675.1 Alphaproteobacteria bacterium | reverse complement strand
TTGGCGCGCGCGGCGGTTAACAACTGCGTCACTGCCCACGCCCAGAAAGGTTGAACATGGCCTATGCTACCACCTCAATTCAAAAAGTACGGTAATTTACGTATATGTCTATATTTATCAGTGAGTTACCGTATTAATTGACTTGATAACTAGACCGATACCAGGCCGGAATCGACGTTCTGGCGGCCCGTAAAGGCCGCGCCGCGAGCACTCGATTTCTGATGGCTAGTTTTCTACTCACTTGCGAGCAATGAAATCGATTTCAACAAGCGCCTCGCGGGCGAGTCCGGTAACGCCGACGCAGGTTCGTGCCGGTCGCCGGTCGTCGGCGAAGTAGCTCGCATAGATCGCGTTCATGCCGGGGTAGTCGTTATAGAAATCAGTGAGAAATACACGCGCACTTACGACATCAGTGAGCGCATAGCCGGCGTCGCCGAGAACGATTTCGAGATTGTCGAACACCGTTCGAGTTTGGTTTTCGATCCCTTGCGGCAACGGCGCATCATTATCGGCGGGGTCGATTGGAAGTTGGCCGGTAACGAAAAGCCAACCGTCGATTTCGACGGCATGGCTGTAGGGCGCAACCGGCGCCGGGGCATCGCCGATCATATGAAAAATGCGATTGTCCATGGAGACCTCCAGAAAAAACTCGTAAGCCGCGTTGTCGACTGGAAAGTACCTTGCTTGCCACGGCTTGGTTGGTGAATATTCAAAACCTGGACGTTGGTAGCAATGGTGACCGGACATGACGCTCGACATACGGCCCCTCAGCAAGACCTTCGCCGCCGAGGTGAAGGGGGTCGATATCTCAATGCTCGACGATGCCGCCTTCGCGGAGGTGCGCCAAGCATGGCTAGACCATGAGATCCTCGTGCTGCGCGGGCAGAACATCACCGAGGAAGATCTGGTTGCGTTCAGCCGCCATTTCGGCGATCTCGAAATCCACGTGCGCACCGAATATCTATCGCCGGACAATCCGGAAATTCTTTATGTGTCGAACATTATCGATGGCGGACGTCGGATCGGCATCCTCTCCGACCATGAGGTCGGCTGGCACTATGACCAAATATATCTTCCGCGACCGGCGATGGGTTCGTGCCTAATGGCGGCGAAACTACCCGAGCGTGGTGGCGAAACGTCGTTTGCCAATATGACTGCGGCGTACGAGCAGTTGCCGGCCGCGACAAAGCAACGCATCGATCTGCTACAGGCCAATCAGTCCTACGCCTTCTTCAATGCCGGCAACAGCGTGCCAACCAACAAAAACCAGACCAATAAGACGCCGGACGTGGTGCATCCGTTAGTGCGGACGCATCCGATCACCTACCGCAAGGCTCTGTATATCTGCCCCGGCATGACGACGCATATTCCCGGCCTCGACGAGACCGAGAGCAAAGAACTGCTCGAAGAACTCTACCAATGGTCGTTGCGCGACGAATTCGTCTATACCCATAGGTGGCGAGATGGCGATGCAGTGCTGTGGGACAATGCCTGCACCATGCATCGCCGCGAACCGTTTGATGGCGATTCGGAGCGGTTGATGAAACGCACGACGATCCTGCCGCCGCCCGAACTCGCGGTGCCGCACTAGCGTCCGTCAATTTGATGGGCGCAAATGACAACCCAGAGCGGCGCGCCTATATGCGCTGGTCGGTAGGCGCGCCCGTCGTTGTCGATCTGCGCAGCGGTTCCCTAGATTGCCGGCTTAAGGATATCTCGGCAGGTGGCGCTGCCTTAGGTATTGAGGTGCCGGAGGCGATTGGTGAGGCGGCAACCTTGAAGATATCGCAAACGCTCTCGATCGCGTCGCGAATAGCGCGGGTGACGAGATACGGATCGGGTTTGGAATTCCTGATCGATGAGGCGCAAAAGCAAACCTTCACCGAGTATATTATCAACGGGATCGATCCCTCGGATTGGTAGCGACGCCGATCGGTTTCGTCGCCAGCGTCGCTAGCATGCGTGATCTGCTGGGCATCGGAGGTAAATCCGGAAGGGTGCGCTAAATGGCGTAGATGCGCTCGGGTTAACCGAATCCGGCTAAATCCGGTACTTTTGCGTATTCTGAGTGATGCGAGTCACTCATTGAGGCCGGACTGTTCGGGTGAGAACCCTCGAATAATTAGTATTCGCGCCAATAGAAACGCGGTCCCAAAAACGCATATTCTTAGGCACATCTTCTCCTTCTACAACTTATCTCTCTTCCCAGACGATAAGTCCCGGGCCCGCCACCAAGTGGCGGGACCTTCATTTTTGGGGCCACGTGCGTCGGCGGTATCTTGGTCTTAGTTTTTTCGGTTGATGTCGATAGTATCGCCGGCTGCTAGGGCTTCAAGACTGTCCGCGAACGCATGTCCCGAAAATACACCTGGGATAAGCAGTTCAGCACCCGAGACAGATTTGGCGCCGTGCTGACCGAGGATAGCGAGGGCCGTCGCGTTCTGATCGCGGGGCACGGCGGTGAGCGAGGACGCGCCGGCACGAAGCAGGGCCACGAATGACTGATGGACGCCTGCTTCTTCGCCGACGACCAGAACTGTAGCGGTGGTATCGCTATCGATTTCGCCAACCCGGGATTGATCGACCACAATCGCTTTTACTTCGCTGAACCTACCGGCGGCATCGGTGGTGGCGCGACCTTCACCTTCGATGACGGGGACAGCACCAATCTTCATCGCGCTAAAAACCGCGGCGAAATAAGCGGGCGAGGGGCGGACCAAGACTAGAACGTTGTCGTCGACGCCCACACCGAGGTCGCGAAGCACGTTGCCCGCGCGATTGGTCAGGGCCGCAAGATCGTTGAACGAATAGCGGGACTCACCGTATTTGAGGGCCGACCGCTCACCGCGGTTGGCGGTAATGTGCTGGTCGATCAGCGTTGAACAAGGATTGGTGCCGGGGTCGCTCATGACCCCTCACTCCCGGTCGCCGCGGCCACTTGCGGTTGCAGACCATAACGCTCGACCCACACGCGTTTCACATCTTCTTCCTTCACCCCCTCATTGAACACATAGGCGGGCGACAGAACCGCGAGCGCTTCTTCGATGCGTATTTTTACGACCACATTGACCGGATATTGCGGACCCTCACGAGTCCACAAGTCCTCCGCAACCAATTGGTAGATGTCGTCACCTTTCTCGATGATCTCGGCGATGCCCTTGAACCGATAGCCGCGGCGCAAAAACGGATCGACCATGTTGATCTCGATATACGGGTTTTGTTTGAGATTGCGCATCGTGTTGGGCGACGCGATATCGGCGAACGCCAGCGTGTCGTCATCGATTGCCTTGAGCGAACCCTTGGGAGAGAGATTGGGCTTGCCGTCGGGCGTTACGGTTGCGGCAAAGCATAGTCGCAACCGCTCGATCATGCCCTTCATGTCGTCGGTAAGTTTCGCCATCTCGCTGCTCCTAACCTAGATGTCCAGCTTGAAGCTCTCCTTGGTGTCGCGATGCGGGACGAACTTTTTCGTGACCGCTTTGATGTTGTCAGCACCGCGGGGCTCTTCGAAGATCAGGTTGCGCTGCGCGGCGAGCAGGGGGAAGTCTTGAAAGGTCAGAATGATGGCTTGCTGGTCACCATCGTTCACGTGCTGATGAAAGGTCCAGGGTGGGCACAGCCAGGTATCGCCCTTCTTCCATTAGATCTTGGTCGGCTCGTCCTCATCTTCGTTCTGCATAACGTCGAAACCGACACCCTCGATCGTGTGATAGATGGCAAATGAGTTGTGACGGTGCGGCTTCATCGCCTCACCGGGGTTGAGAATCGTCATGCCGATCAGTGCGCCCGGCGCAGTGCCCATCATTTTTTCGGTGTCATCGTTGACGAGGATGATGAAACGGCGGTCGGCACCAGGAATCGGATCGGTTGCGATCTCTTGCAGCCGGGCGTGGCAATCCTCCCAATTTCAACGCGCGGGGCGGATCGGACCGCGCACCGCTTTGGGATACCACTCGTCGTCGGCGAGCAGGCTGGTGTGGTCGAACTTCTCCCCGAGTTTCCGGACGTTGACCCGCTTACTCTCGAGAACCTTCGCGGCATCTTCGATAACCATGGTCGTACTCCTTCCCGTGCTTGGCGCGCGGCCGGCGCCAAGTTTCTTTTATGAGA